>JAISGI010000021.1 GCA_031263095.1 Rickettsiales bacterium
GATGTGCCAGCTGCTCGGGCAGATTTAGTCTTTGACGTACCCGCAGCGCGTGCAGACTTGGACTTCGATGTTCCTGCCGCTCGGGCGGATTTGGGTTCCTTTTTAGCTTTGCTGTTGCCGGCGGCGCGGGCCGACTTTGGCTTCTCTTTCTTCGGTGCGGCGGAAGTGTCGAAAGCCGCCGTCAGAGTGAAGGCAAGAAGCAATGCGAAAAGTTTTTTCATATATCTCTCCTTTTATTACCTTGGAACATAATATCACTTTTTTGGCGGTTTTGCAAGGGGTATATTACAGATTTTTTTGACGTGTAAATCATTGAATTTACGATAAAAGCCCCCCCCCGTACGTATTTTGTTCCGTAAAAAATATTGTAATAATCCATACATTCAGCGCGCATGGCGCTTGATTTGTCAGTTGTGGAAATGACGGAATGCTTAAACTATAATCGCAAGGTTGTCCATCGTGCCCTTGGAGGCGCGAATCGAGACGGTTACTATGACCAGAAGCTCGTAATCCTCCTGGCTCCTTTTAGCATTGGAATCGTAATCGCTGGTAAGCAGGTGGGAGGTGTTTATGGTCATCTTGGTAACCAAATGGTCGTCGTCGAGGAGGGTATATATCACCTCGTCCCCGCAGCCTTCGCAGACTTCGTGCGCGCTTTGCGGCCGCTTGAGGGCGTCCAGGAGCGTCTTCATCCTATTATCTATATCGGCGTGGGGAGTTTCCAAGAGCTCGGGGTGGAGGATTTGGACGTCAAGCTCGGCCAGCAAGTCAAGTTCGGGCGTGATTATGGGAAAGAACCTGGCGCCGCCGACCTCGCGTATGCCTTTGCCGGACTTCAAAAGCTTGTCCCTTATCACCGAATATGGTGCGATTTCGGTCAACCTCTTGAGCTGCGGCGATATGGCGGTTCGGATGTCGCTTAGATGCTGCGTCCGTTTTTTCGGGTTTATTTTTATCTCGCCCGTATATATCAGCTTGAATTTCAATCCTCTCTCCTAGCCCTCGGTTTAGAATGGAATCTCGTCGTCGAGCTGCGCGGCGCCGGTCGTAGGAGAATCGGAGTTATCCCAGCCGGAGCCCGACGCACCCGAGGAAGCCGTGCTTGCGGCGGGTTTTTTCTCCTCGTAGTCGCCTCCGCCGCTTGGCCTGTCGAGCAGAATCATATATCCATTGAAGCCGGAGAGGACGATTTCGGTCGTGTATTTGTCCGTGCCGTCCTGGCCCTGCCATTTCCTTGTGCGCAGAGAGCCCTCGACGTAGGCCTTGGAGCCCTTTTTCAAATACTTTTCCGCGACGTCGGCAAGGCCGGGCGAGAATATAACCACGCGGTGCCATTCCGTCCTTGTCTGCTGCTCGCCGCTTTTATCTTTCCAGTTGTCGCTTGTGGCGAGGCTGAAAGTCACTATCTTGTCCCCGTTCTGGCTGTGCCTTACCTCGGGGTCTTGGCCGAGGTTTCCCACCAGTATCACTTTGTTCATCGAGCCTGCCATTTTTTTCTCCGTTTTTCTTTCTTGTTCTGGTCGAATCTTATTCCCGAGCGGGGCGCATTGCAAGAAGAATCTTGACTTCGGGACGGTTTCGCACTATAATATACTTGCCAACCAAAACAAGGAGGCCGAATATGAAAATAGTAGAATTCGTCAAAAAGCTTGTATCGGACAGCGGCATTGCCAAGGAATCGAAAGAATATCCAATATTTGAGAAGGCACATGAGCTTTTCGCCAAGCTTGAGGCGGCCGTGGCGGATAAAAAAATTACGCCGAATTTTATGGCAGCGAGCCTTACCCAGATTGACGCTCTCCTGCAGGCCGCCAAGGGGATGAAGCCCCAGAGTCCGGCGCTTGGGGCGCTTATCCTCATGCTCGAGCTGATGAAAGAAGAAATCCAGGCCTATCTGGAGATGGCGAAGGAGAACAACTCCAATCCCGTCCAGGCTACGAAGGCTAAAAGCAAGATACAGAAGAGGGCGGGGCGCAGCCGCAAGCGCGTCGCCAAGACCATGGAAAAAGCGAATGTCCGCTCGGCCGGGCAGAAAAGGGCGCCGTCGCTCTCGCGCGACAAGGACGGCAAGCGGATTGCTAGGATTGTTTCCGTGAAGAGGGTTTTCGCCAACCGTATCCGGCAGAAAGACGATGAGAAGAAGCGCAAGGCGGAGGATGCCGCGGCTCTTGAAAAGGCGAAAAACGCGATGAAGCAGCCGGAAAAGGACAGGATGGAGAAGGCTTTCGGGGTTGTCATGGACAATTACTACTCCCGGCAGCGTGCGGCGTAGGGCAATTGAAAAATCAGCGCTACGCTCGCTTTTTCAATTGGAAATATGAGAAAAACTCCCAGGGGAACCTTGGGAGTTTTTCGCTTTCTATATATATTAAAGCCTCACTTCGACCCCGCCTATCTGCCTTAGAATAGATAGGGACTCGGCGTTGATGCCGTATTTTTGCGGAAGCGCGACGACGGCGGTTTTACCGCTTTCCTCCACCTCGAGCGCGACGCTTGTATATCCTATGGGTATGGTGGCGAGCGCCTTTTTCACGCCGACGACCGCGGAGGGCGTGTTTATGCGCAGCTTGACAATCCCGCTTACCGCCTTTTCCAGGGACAGGCGTTCGACGGTGGAGACAAAAACGCTCGGGCCCCTTTCGTTCACGCGGACGTCGCAGAATATCGCGACGGCGAGGCCGTCCTTCAGATTGTCGCGGTTGGACTCGTACGACCTGTCGGACACGAACAGGCTTGTCGAGCCGGTCTTGTCCGAGACGGAGAGGGAATAGTACCTTTTGCCCGCCTTGGATAATTTCAGCTGGAGCTTGTCAATCGTGCAGGCTATGGTGATTTTGCCCTCCTCCTTTACCTTGCGGGCGGCGTCGATGTTTATCGCGCGCAGCGCCTTTATCGCCGGTTCGTACATGTCCAACGGGTGGGCGGAGAGGTAGAAGCCGATGACCTCGACCTCGCGTTTAAGCAGCTCCACCGGAGGCATGGGCGCGGCCTCGGACAGCTTTATATCGTCCCTGATTTCGTATTTGCTCGTGTCGAAAAGGCTTGACTGGTTAGTCTCCCTGTCGCGATGCATGGACATCATCTGCGCCAAGATATACTCGATGTTGGCAAGCATTTTGGCGCGGTTCGGCTCGAGAGAATCGAACCCGCCGGCACAGGTCAGGTTCTCGAGCATCTTCCTGCTGACCAGCATGCGGTTGACGCGGGACATGAATTCGGGGATGGACTTGAACTTGCCGTTCTTCTCGCGCTCCTCGACTATGCCCTGCACCACGCCGACGCCCACGCTTTTGACCGCGGCCATGGCAAAACGCACCGCGCCGTCCTCGACCGAGAAAGTATCGAATGAATTGTTTATGTCGGGGCGCAGGAGCTTGATTCCCTTTCTGCGTATGCTGTCGGCGAAGAGCGAGAGCTTCTCGTCGTCCATCATATCATAGCTCATGGTGGCGGCCATGAATTCCGGTTCGTAGTGCGACTTGAGATATGCGGTCTGATAGGTTATCCAGGCGTAGCAGGCGGCGTGGCTTTTGTTAAATCCGTAGTTGGCGAATTTCTCCATCAAGTCGAATATCCGTCCGGCGAGGTCGGCGTCGATGTTCGAATGCTCCTTGCAGCCTTTCACGAAAATCGCGCGTTGCTTCTCCATTTCCTCGCGTATCTTTTTTCCCATGGCGCGGCGGAGGAGGTCGGCGGCGCCGAGCGTGTATCCCGCAAGCGAGCGGCCGATTTCCATCACCTGCTCCTGATAGACCATTATGCCATAGGTTTCGTTCAGTATCGGCTCCATTTTCGGGTGGAGGTATTCGACCGGCTCGCCCTGCTTGCGGCGAATGTATGTCGGAATGTTTTCCATTGGGCCGGGGCGGTAGAGGGCCTCGACCGCTATTATATCCTCTATGCGGTTGGGCTTCATTTCGCGCAGGACGTTTATCATGCCGCTGGATTCCAGTTGGAACACGCCCGCGGTATTGCCGCTTGCCATAAGTTCGTATGCAAGCTGGTCGTCCATAGGGATATGGTCGATGTCGATTTTGATGCCGTGAATTTTCTCTATCATATCAACGGCGTGCTTTATGATGGTCAGCGTTTTCAGGCCGAGGAAGTCGTACTTGATAAGCCCGGTGTCCTCGATGAATTTCATATTATAGGCGGTTGCGGGGATGTCGGATTTGTCGTCCTTGTATAAGGGCGCAAGCTCGGTCAGCGGCCTATCGCCTATGACCACTCCGGCGGCGTGGAGACCGGGATTGCGGTATAATCCCTCGAGCTTTACCGCTATGTTTATAATCGCGCGGTACTGGTCGTCGGACTCCACCATGGCCTTGAAGTCGCGGTTATATTTGAGCGTGTTCGGGATGTTGACGGGCACGTCTATGCCGCCGTCGTCGCTTAGCCTGAACGGGATTAGTTTGGCCAAGTCGTCGCACTTGCCATAGGGAACGCGCATGACGCGGCCGACGTCCTTTATCACGGCCTTGCTTTGCAATTTTCCGAACGTTATGATTTGGCCGACCGAGTCGAAGCCGTACTTGGCCTGGATATACTTTATGACCTCGCCGCGGCGGTCCTGGCAGAAATCTATGTCGAAGTCGGGCATGCTTACCCGGTCGGGGTTCAAGAATCGTTCGAACAGCAGGCCGAAGGTAAGCGGGTTGAGGTCGGTAATCTTGAGGCTCCAGGCCACCACGCTTCCTGCGCCCGAGCCGCGACCGGGGCCGACCGGTATTTCATTCTTCTTGGCCCAGCCGATGAAGTCGGCGACTATCAGGAAGTATCCGGCGAAGCCCATTTGCGTTATGACGCCGATTTCATAGCTTAGGCGGTCGAGGTAGGGCTGGCGCTCCTCGTTCGGGATTTCCGCCTTGTTCAGCCGTTCCTCGAGCCCGGCGCGGGCGTTCAGGATCAACAGCTCGTTTTCGTCCACGCCCTCGGCCACGTGGGGCAGGAGGGGTTTGGATTTCTTGAGCTTGAACGAGCAGCGTTTCGCTATCGCCACCGTATTGGCCACGGCCTCGGGCAAGTCCTTGAATAGCTCGACCATCTCGTCTTCGGTCTTGAAATAGTGTTCCTCGGTTTCATGGCGGCGGTCGGGGTCGTCGAAGTATTTTATCGCGGTTATGCACAGCATTATGTCGTGCGCGACGAACATATCCTTCGAGTCGAAGAAACATTCGTTCGTGGCGACCAATGGAATATTATGCTTGTAGGCGAGGTTTATCTGCGGTGCCTCTATCGCCTCCTCGTCCTCGAGACCATGGCGCTGGAGCTCGATATAGAACCTATCCTTGAATACGGTGTTCAGCTCGAGGCAGATTTCCTCGGCCTTGTCGTCCTGGCCGAGCAGGATAAGCTTGCCAAGCGGGCCATCGACGCCGCCGGAGAGAGCTATAATCCCCTCGACGCGATCTTTCAGATACTCGAATTTCACGTGCGGGGTTTCGACCTGCTGCTTGTCCATGTATGCGCTCGAGGCGATTTTGAGGAGGTTCTTGTATCCGGTTTCGTTTTGGACGAGGAGTATAATATCGGCGTAGTCCTTGAGGCCGAAATCTATGCTTATCTGCGTGCCTATAATCGGCTGGACGCCTGCGTCGGACATGTATTTGCAGAACTCGGGCACTCCGTAAATATTATTCGTATCGGCGACGGCGCAGGCTGGCATTTTGCGCTCGGCGCAGAGTTTGGCAAGCGCCGGAATGCGAATCGCCCCTTCGGCCAGAGAATAGGCGGTGTGGCTGCGGAGGTGGATAAACTTAGGGCTCATAGTTTTCCGTGGCAGTGCTTGTACTTTTTGCCGCTGCCGCAGGGGCAGGGGGCGTTCCTTGGAATGCTTTCGTCGAAGACAGGTTCGGTTGCGTCGCTCTCCTCGTAATCCATATCGTCCTCCTCGGTCAGTTTGTCGACTCCTTCGGGCGTGAAGTCAGCGAGCATGAGCGTGCGCGTAGTCGTGCGTTTTATCCTATCCATATTCTCCTCGAATATGAAGAAGCTTTCCTTCTTATACTCATTCAGGGGGTCCTTTTGTCCGTATGCGCGCAGGCCGATTCCTTTCTTCAAGTAGTCGAGCTGGAGCAGGTTTTCTTTCCATATAGAATCAAGCGTTTGGAGCATGACGGACTTTTCTATCTTGTCCATGAACTCCTTGCCGTAGTGTTTGCGGCGGGCGGCCATGCGTTCGTCGGCGAGCTTTTCGATACGCTCGAAGACGGACTGCTCGTCTATGTTCGGGCTTTCGGCCGACCATTTGGCGACGGGTGCGTCGATGCCTAAGTGTTCGTGCGTGGCAGTTTCCAGCCCGCTTGCGTTCCAATCCTCGGGCAGGGAGCGGACGGGGATGTGGCTTGCGACTAGGAACTCGATTGTGTCGGAGCGCATGTCGTCCACGACGGAGCTTACCGATTCCTTTTCCATCAGGCTGCGGCGTTGGGCATAGACCATTTTTCTCTGCTCGTTCATAACGTCGTCGTATTTGAGCAGGTTTTTCCTTATGCCGAAGTTGCGTGCCTCGACCTTCATCTGTGCTTTCTCTAGCGCGCGGGAGACCCACTTGTGCGTTATGGCCTCGCCGGGTTTCAGGCCGAAGCGGGCGAGCATGGACTTCATCTTTTCGCCGCCGAATATGCGCATGAGGTCGTCGTCCATGGAGAGGTAAAATCTTGACGCGCCGGGGTCGCCCTGGCGTCCGGTGCGGCCACGGAGCTGGTTGTCTATGCGGCGTGATTCGTGTCTTTCCGTGCCGATGACGAACAGGCCGCCGGCGTTCAGTGCTTCCTTTTTCTTTTCGGCGATGTCGGCCTTGATTTCGTCGATTTTCTTTTTGAGGAGTTCGGCGTCGTCGATGCCGGAGGTTTCCTTTTCGACGCGCATATCAAGTCCGCCGCCAAGCTGGATGTCCGTGCCGCGGCCGGCCATGTTGGTTGCTATCGTGATGGCTCCGGGGACGCCGGCTTCGGCCACGATATAGGCCTCCTGCTCGTGGTGTTTGGCGTTCAAAACGCTGAAGCTTTTTATACCCTCGCGTTTCAGGCGGTCGGCGAGCTTTTCGCTTTTTTCTATACTTATCGTGCCAACGAGGACGGGCTGATTCTTCTTGTGCAGCTCCTTTATCAGCGCGACTATGGCGTCGTATTTGGACTCCTCGTCGAGGTAGATTTCGTCCTCGAAATCTGTGCGTGCGACGGGGAGGTTGGTCGGAACTTCGATACACTTGAGCTTGTAGATTTCCTCGAACTCCTGCGCCTCGGTAAGCGCGGTGCCGGTCATGCCCGCAAGTTTCGGGTACAGGCGGAAGTAGTTCTGGTACGTGATACTTGCGAGAGTCTGGGACTCCCGTTTAATCTCGACGTGCTCCTTGGCCTCAAGCGCTTGGTGCAGGCCGTCGGAGTAGCGGCGGCCGTCCATAATCCTTCCGTTGAATTCGTCGATTATGAACACCTCGTCGTCTTTGACTAGGTAATCTACATCGGACTTATAGAGAGTGTGGGCGGTCAAGGCCTTGTCGACATGGTGGATTACTTGGGCATTACTTATATCGTACAGGTTCTTTACTTTGGTAATACCGCGGTCGAAGAGGAGGTTTTCCATGAACTCCATGCCCTCTTCGGTCAGGGTCGCGTTCCTGTCCTTTTCGTCGACCTTGTAGTGCTTTTTCTCGAGCTTGAGCACCGCGTCGTCGACAAGGCGGTAGAGGTCGGAGGAGTCGTCCGCGGGGCCGCTTATAATCAAGGGCGTGCGTGCCTCGTCGATTAAAATACTATCGACCTCGTCTACTATGGCATAGCTGAACGGGCGCTGGACAAGCCGGTCGAGGCGGAACTTCATGTTGTCCCTTAGGTAATCGAATCCAAACTCGTGGTTGGTGCCATAAGTAATATCGCAGGCATACTGTTCGCGGCGTTCGTCGTCGTCAAGCTCGCCTGTAATACATCCCACGGTCAGGCCGAGGAAGCGGTGTATCTTGCCCATCCATTCGGCGTCGCGGGAGGCCAGATAATCGTTGACGGTCACGACGTGCACGCCCTTGCCTGAGAGGGCGTTCAGGTACATGGGCAAGGTGGCGACGAGGGTTTTGCCCTCGCCGGTTTTCATTTCGGTAATCTTGCCGTCGTGGAGTATCATTCCGCCTATCATCTGGACGTCGTAGTGGCGCTGGCCTATGGTTCTTATGGCGGCTTCCCTTACAAGCGCGAAGGCTTCGGGCAGGATTTTATCGAGGGTTTCGCCGTTCGCCAAGCGTTCCTTGAACTCGGCCGTTTTTTCGCGCATCTTCTTGTCGGAGAGTTTTTTCATTGCGGGTTCGAGCGCGTTTATGGCCGCGACTTTCGCCCTATACTTCTTGAGCGCGCGGTTGTTCGCGGTGCCGAATATCTTTTTGACAATACTTGAGAACATTTGATTTCTTTCCTTGTTTTTTGTAATACCTTAGTATAATATGGGGTGCGAATTCAAGGAAAAACAAGTGTTAGATGAAGATTATATGAAAATCGCGTTGACGCAGGCGCGGCGCGGCCTTTACTCGGAGCGGCGCGAGGTGCCGGTCGGAGCCATTGTCGTCGATGAGGCCGGAGCGGTTATCGCGCGGACGCACAACATTGTAGAGGCTCGTCATAATGCCCTTATGCATGCGGAGGTAATCGCGCTTGGGCGGGCAATGCGGCGGCTGGGCGAGAAGTATCTTATGAACTGCACAATGTATGTCACCCTGGAGCCGTGTCCGATGTGCATGACGGCTATATCGCTTGCAAAACTCGGGCGGTTGGTTTATGGCGCGTCGGACGAGAATGGCGGAGGGATGTTCGTGCTCGAGCGGCAGCACTTTTTCTGTCCTCAAATCGTCGGGGGCGTGTGCGAGGAAGAGGCTTCCATGCTGCTTAAAAACTTTTTCAAGACCCTGCGCGCGTAAGGCAGCGGGCGTTTTATGTGTGCGTAGATTCTTGTTTCCAGGAAGAATTCAAGTACGGCGAGCGCGTCGTCAAGGTCTTGCGCGGATGGCGTTTGCGGCGGCGTTTTGCTCCAGATTGCGGGCATGTTGAGGAGCCTTTCCTTATATGGCTCGCCCGCGGCGGCGCTTATCGCGTGGCCGGTTTTCGGGGAGATATACACCAGGTTTTCCGTGCTTCCGGTGGCGTTGCAAATGTTTAGCTCCATTTTGAAGCCGAGCTCGGCCAATAGTTCGCGCTCCCACTCGACATAGTTCGCGAGGGTCAGGTTTTCTAGCAGAAGCCTTGTGTTTTCGAACACGCGCCAGTTGGCCTGAAGTTCGGGCAGAGCGTCGGCTAAGACGGCGCATGCGGCGCTTAGTATCTGCAGTTTCGCGGTGTCGGAAAATAGCGCGGCGGTCAAGGTTTCCTGCGGCTCGACCGTGAAGAAACCGAGCTGCTCCTCGAGCCGCGCTTTCCATGTAATCGCGAAGATATTTCCGGGCTGGAGGTGGGGTTTCTGGCGCCTGCTTTGCCCGCCCTTTATCAGTCCTTTGGTAAGGCCGTGCGCGGAGGTCAAAAATACTGCGAATGCGTCCGTTTCCGCGAACGGGCGGGTGGCCAAAAGTATGCCCGTATCGCTCCAGCGCATTATTTTTCCTTTACTTTTTCCTTGCTTTATTATAGTCTTTGGCGGTTGAAAAGCAAGGGGATTCTATGACCGAGAACATCAAGACGCAGCAGCTATCCGAGGCGATTTCCGAGCGGTATCTCTCGTACGCGATGAGCACGATTGTCGCGCGTTCGCTTCCCGACGTTAGGGACGGGCTCAAGCCGGTGCACAGGCGGCTCCTCTATACAATGCGGCAGTTGCACCTTGATCCATCGAAGGGGTTCAAGAAATGTGCGCGCGTGGTGGGCGATGTGATGGGTAAATATCATCCTCATGGAGATGCTTCTATATATGATGCTATGGTGAGGCTGGCGCAGTCGTTTTCGGTGCGATATCCGCTTGTCATCGGGCAGGGGAACTTCGGCAACATCGACGGGGATTCCGCGGCGGCCATGCGTTATACCGAGGCCAAGATGAGCGCTGCGGCGGTCGCTATCATGGACGGGCTTGACGAAGACGCGGTGGACTTTCGCGACACGTATTCGGGCGAGGATGTGGAGCCTGTGGTCATGCCCTCGGCTTTCCCGAACCTACTTGCGAACGGGTCGAACGGCATTGCGGTCGGCATGGCGACGAACATTCCGCCGCACAATATTTTGGAGCTTTTGGACGGTATTCTCGCGCTTCTGAAAAAGCCGACAATGGAGGTGGCGGAGCTGTGTGAATTCATTACTGCGCCGGACTTTCCCACGGGTGGGATTATTGCGCAGGACAGGGCTTCGATTATCGAGGCGTACTCGACCGGGCGCGGGAATTTCACCATGCTTGCGAAGTGGGAACGCGAGGATTTGCCTTACTCTAATTATCAGATTGCTATCACCGAAATTCCTTACCAAGTACAAAAATCCCGCTTGATTGAAAAAATCGCCGAAGCTATGGAGACCGGAAAACTTCCCCTTGTCGGCGATGTGCGGGATGAGTCGGCGGAGGATGTGCGAATCGTAATCGAGCCCAAGTCGCGCGCGGTAGAGGCCTCGGATGTTATGGCGCAGCTTTATGCGAACACCGAGCTGATGTCGCGGTTCGCGCTAAACATGAACGTGCTTGATGCGCACGGAGTGCCGCGGGTGATGAATCTCAAGCAGGTGCTTGAGGCCTTTGTCGAACACAGGGTCGAGGTTATTACGCGGCGGGCCCAGTTCCGTCTTGGCAACATACGCCGGCGGCTCGAGATTTTGGCCGGGCTTCTCATTGCCTATTTGAACCTTGACGAGGTTATCAAAATCATACGCGAGAACGACGAGCCCAAGCCCCTGCTTATGTCGCGGTTCAAGCTTTCAGACGCGCAGGCCGAGGCTATTCTCAACATGAAGCTGCGGCAGTTGCGCAAGCTTGAAGAAATCGAGATAAAGGCCGAATCGGACGCACTTAAAAAAGAGGAAGCGGAGCTTGCCGACCTTGTATCGTCGGACAAAAACAAACTCAAGCGTGTGGCGGAGGAGGCGCGGGAAATGCGCGCTGGCTTTGCAAAGGACAAAGCGCTTGCCGTGCGGAGGACGTCGATTGACGAAGCGGCTGTGCCGGTCGCTGCACCGGTTTCGCTTGCTGCGATACGAGAGCCGCTTACCATAATCGTTTCGAAAATGGGGTGGGTCAAGGCGCTTAAAACCCATGTGGATTTGACACAAGAATTCTCGTTCAAGGAGGGGGATGCGTTGTTCAAGGCGTTCCATGCGTACACCACGGACAAGGTTGTATTCGCGGCGTCGAGTGGGCAGTTTTTTTCGCTTGACGCTTCGCGCATATCGAGCGGGCGCGGGTACGGCGATGTAATCCGGTTGCTGTTCGAAATATCGGCGGAGGCAGAGATAATCGACGCTTTCGTTCCGGGCGAATCGCGAGCAATCCTTGTTTCGCGGCAAGGGTACGGGTTTGTCGTGGACGGCGCCTCCCTTGTCGCCTCGACCAAGAACGGCAAGATTGTGATGTCGCCTGCGGATGGGGATTCGCTTGCCCTTGTACTTACCATACCCGAGGGTGACGACATGTTTGCAATCGCGGGTACGAACCGTCGGCTGCTTGCCTTTCCAATTGCCGAAATTCCGGTCATGGCACGGGGCAAGGGCGTGATACTCCAGAAATACAAGGAGGCTGGGGTCGAGCTTGCGGATGCGAGGACTTTCGCGCGCGGGCGCGGGATTTCCTTTATCAACGGCGCGCGGACCTATACCGTCGAGGATATTTCGATGTGGGCGGGCAAGCGGGCGGATGTGGGGCACATGCCGCCGAACGGGTTTTCCAAATCGAATAAATTTTTCTAGAATGATTTGACAGGGGGGGGGTATTTTATGGTATAATACCCATTAAAGGAGGAGATAAATGTTTCTTAAAAGTTCATGGGGGGGGGAGCTTGGCTATCCATCCTGGTAATGCTTGGCTTGATGGACGGCGATGTTTTGGCGCAGAGGGGCGGCAGGCGTGCGACGTCGAAGACTCCGGCCGCGACGACCGCGGTTACGGACAGCTCGGCCGAGGTCGCTTCGCTTCGAGCCAAGCTTGTTGAGTATGAGGCCGAGAACAGGCGGCTGCGCGACGCGGCTTCCACTTCGTCTGCGGCCGACCAAAAGCTTGTCGATGCGGCCAAGGCCGCATGCAGAAAAATCCGCAGCAAGCAGAACCTCCAGGTGGCGCTGGGCTTTTCTATCGGTGGCGGCGCGGTTTCCCTTATAGGCGGCGGGCTGAACCTAGCCGGGCAGTTGAAGAACAACTCCGATATGAAGACGGCGAAGGGAGAGTATGATAAAGAGCAGACCGCACAGAAAGATCAGAGTGCGAAGCTTGCGGGTCTTGCAGATGGCTATGGAAAAGCCGAGGCTGATCAGAATCTTGCAAAATGGAGAGATGA
>JAISGI010000002.1 GCA_031263095.1 Rickettsiales bacterium
GCCCCCCCCCGTACGTTTATAGTTCCTTGTCATCGGTCTTCTCCTTTGGTTAGACTTTGATATATTATCATAAGTTGCCGTTCAAGTCAAGCCTTTGGAATCCGTGCGAAGATAACAAAATTGTTGATAATAAATCCTCGGTCTGATATAATAGCGTTGTAGCAGAGAGATTTGCTATGAGGCTTTCACCCTCTCGAGAACGTACTCCGCCTAGTGGCTGGAGTGTAGTAGAATATATTGAATATACTGCGCTGTTTTTCGACAGGTGAAACCTCCAGCTGTAACTAAAGGAGGAGTGAATGAAGAAAAACTTTTGCATAATTACAATGCTTGCGATTTTGCCAGTCGGAGCGGGAGCGGCGAACTATTATACCTGCTCGGCGTGCGCGGTACCCGGTGCGTGTCAAGCTGGAGCGATAAGCGATTGCACCTACAACAACAAGCTTTCGCTTGAGGAAGCGACGCGGTGCATTGGCGTTCCGGCGAAGACCAGGTGGGTCAAAGTAGCGCAAGGTGGATTTAGCGGCAACTATGGCGCGATTGGTACATTTTCGCCCGGTGTATATCGGTTCGATTCAAGCCGGGATGAGTGCAATAGCGGCGACATCTGCGTATCTTTCGTGGCCGTGTTTGACAAAGACTGGTCATATCGCATGAATGACGGCTATGTACTGCAAATAGACGCGGACAATGCCGCGTATGCAAAAGAATCGTTCGCCACGGCCGGGAAAGCCATGAATACTCCGGGCATAACCGTACAAGATATGGAAATGAAGAGCGGTTATGGATGGGTCGCCACTATATACAAGCTAGACTAGGCTTTTTTAAGAGCCTGTGGAATCAAGGGTGATTCCTTGGTTCCACAGGGGCGACCTATTATACCACTATATTCACGATTTTGTCTTGGACGACGACTATGCGTTTGACCTCTTTGTCCTCTATATAGGGCGCAAGAAGTATATCGTCGAGCGCCATTGTCTCGACCTCGCGCGCGGCAAGTCCAGCCGGCGCCGACATCTCGAAGCGTTTCTTGCCGTTCACCTGTACAACATAGACCACGTTATCGTCCGCTATGTCCGCTGGGTTGAACGTAGGCCAGCCTGCGAAAGCAAGCCGACCCTCGCCGCCCATCATCTCCCACAATTCGTCGGCGAGGTGCGGGGCGAACGGAGAGAGGAGCTTCGTGTATTCCATCATCATTTCGCGCGGAGTATATGGCTTGGACTCCATATAATTCAGGGCTATCATCAGCGCGGAGACGGCGGTATTGAACTTCATCTGCTCGACCCGCTCGGACACGTCTCGGATGGCGGCGGCGATTACCGCTCTATCCTCCTTGTCCATCTTTTCGTCCTTGACCTTATCGACGCGGGCGTATATGCGGGAAAGGAAGCGGTGCACGCCTATTAGCGAGGTCGTGCTCCAGGACGCGGCCTGGTCGAACGGGCCGATGAACATCTCGTACACGCGCAGGGTATCGGCGCCGTACTTCTCGACTATATCGTTCGGGTTGACGACGTTCCCTTTGGACTTGCTCATCTTGACGCCGTTTTCGGCAAGAATCATTCCGTGGAGGGAGCGTTTGGCATATGGCTCGTCATAGGGCACCAGGCCCAAGTCGTAGAGCGCCTTGTGCCAGAAGCGTGAATAGAGGAGATGGCGGGTCACGTGTTCCTGCCCCCCCTCGTACCAGTCAACCTGGCCCCAATAATCCAGCGCCTCCTTGGATGCGAACGCGTCAGGGTTATGCGGGTCCATATAGCGCAAGAAGTACCAGCAGGAGCCGGCCCAGGTGGGCATTGTATCCGTTTCCCTCTCGGCCTTGCCGCCACATTTCGGGCATGTCGTATGCACCCAGTCCTTTAGCCTTTTCAAGGGCGACATACCGTCATCGGTCGGAAAGTAGTCTTCGACTGGGGGCAGGACTAGGGGTAATTCGGATTCCGGCAGCGGCACCCATCCACATTTTTCGCAATAGACCATGGGTATCGGCTCGCCCCAATATCTTTGGCGGCTGAACTGCCAGTCGGTCATGCGGTAGTTGACCGAGCGTTCGCCGGTTCTTTCAAGCACCGCCTCGACAGCCTTGACGCGTGCAAGGCCGTTTAGAAAATCGGAGTTCATGCAAAGGCCGTTATCGTCTATGACCCGCTTGACAGGCAGGCCGAATTTCCGTGCGAATTCGAGGTCGCGCTCGTCGTGTGCGGGCACGGCCATAATCGCGCCCGTACCATAGTTCATAAGTACGTAGTCCGAGATAAAAACCGGCACAAATTCGTGGGTCAAGGGGTTTTCGGCCATTATGCCATCAAGCCGGACGCCGGTCTTCTCCCGAGTATCCTGCGCGCGCTCTACATCGGTTTTCAGCAGAACCTCGTCCCTATATTTCTGCACGTCCGACCAGTTGCCTATCTGCGGTTTGAGTTTATCGACGAGAGGATGTTCGGGCGCCAAGACCATATAGGTCACGCCGAATATAGTATCCGCGCGGGTGGTGAAGACCTCGAGTGGCTCGGCTCCTATCTTGAACGTCAACTTGGCGCCGACCGAGCGGCCTATCCAGTCCTCCTGCATCTTTTTCACATTATCGGGATAGTCGACGCGGGAAAGGCCGTCCAAAAGCTTGTCCGAGTAGGACTGCATCTTGAAGCACCATATCGGCTTGGTCTTTTTCACAACGTCCGAGCCGCAACGCTCGCACCGGCCGCTTTCCAGCTCCTCGTTCGCGATGCCTATCTTGCATGTCGGGCACCACCATATATCCGTCGTGCCCTTGTATGCCAAGCCCGCATTGAAGAACTGGATGAACATCCATTGCGTCCATTTGTAATAGTCCGGATCGCTTGTTATGACCCTTGCGTTCCAATCGAACGAGAAGCCCAGAGATTTTAGCTGCTTGGTAAAGCTTGCGATATTGTCGTGCGTGGCGTCCTCGGGCCGAATACCGGTCTTTATCGCATAATTCTCGGTCGGGAGGCCGAAAGAATCAAAGCCAATGGGATAGAGAACGTTATAGCCCTGCATCCTACGCTTGCGCGCTATTATATCCATAGCGGTGAACGGGCGCGGGTGGCCTACGTGCAGGCCGGCACCGCTTGGGTATGGAAACTCGATAAGCGCGTAGAACTTGGGCTTTTTCCTGTCGATATGGGAGTCGAACAGGCGCTCGGCCTCCCATACTTTCTGCCATTTGCTTTCTATGCCCTTGAAGTCGTAGTTTTTCATATACGTATCCTTTTAAGGCTATTCTAAATGAAACATGTATGAAATCAAGGGCAAATATGAGCCACTAGTTCAGCCTATAGACCTTTAGCCCGCGCGGAGCGACGTCGATGTCGGCAGCGACAAGTCCCGGCGTCCTTATATCTGCGTCGGTGTTGTCGGGATTGACGCCTATCCATAATACACCGTGGGTATAGTCCTGAACCGCTGTGCTATAAATTGCGGCACAGGTGCCGGTTTGTTGCATACCAGGGCAAGTAGGCTGGTAATTATAAATCGAGGTATCGGTCGGGAATATGGCGGACATGGACACTACTCCGCCCGCGGGGCCGCGCATATCGAGCCTGTATATTCCGGCGGGCATAGCGTTTTTGGGTGTCTCGACCCACCTAGACTTGTCGGGCGTGCCGAAGTAGCCCTGCGCCTCAGCAATAGTCAAGAGGCGGTAATACTTGGCGTCCGAGGCGGCTCCAGCCTGGCATGCTCCGGGTATGGCGCATGCGGTACAAGTATAGTAGTTTGAAGATTGAGAGTTGTTGGCAGATAATAGGAGAAGCGTTGCGAGTACTATTACTCTATTTGCCCCCCCCCGTACGCATATCGTTCCTTGTCATCGGTCTTCTCCTTTGGTTTGACCTTTACAGGGTACCACTTTTTCCGCGGGCGGTCAACTTCTTTTTTTTCCTCCGGCGGAGCAGCGCCCTATAAACAAGCACTCCGGTACCGTAGCCGACGAATACCATAAGCGCGTGCCACACCAAGCTTCCCACAAGCACCGGATAGCCAAGCCCCTTCATTAGCATAGACAGCGATTCGAGCACGCCGTCGCGCGAAAGGTCGGAAAGCAGCGGCTTTATCCCCTCGACGAACGCGGCGAATTCCATTGTGCTTTCGCCAAGCATTTCCTGGCCGGTAAGGTAATATATGTAGTACCAGAACGGCGTCGTCAATGGGTTGGAAATCAGCGTCAGGATACAGGCCGCGACAAGGCTGAACCTCAAATGAAGCCCCCTGTCGAATATCATCCAGAGCACGAACACTATGGGCGTCTGGCCCGGCGGAACAAGCATGCCCGCAAACCAGCCCGCAGCGAACGTACGGCCGAAGTAGGCCGCCCCCTCGCCCGTGAGTCCGACCGAGCGGATTATATGGCGCATGGCCTTTTTATAGCTATTCCTCAAGCTTTTAATCATAACGTATTATATTATACCCCGGCGCGCAGGATTTTGCAAGGCTCAACCTCGCTTGAATGCGGCGCGGTCCTCGGGCAGGGTATTTAGGACTGTCTGGACCGTAATCTTGTCGTCGAGTATGGCGTTCGCCCTGTCAATCTGCTCTTTCGTTATACCGGTCACAAGGAAAAACCTTGATACGCCCAGGGCGCGCGATATCAAGTCCAACTCCTTTAACCCAAGCTTGCGCCCGCCGTCCTCTATTCGCGTTATCTCGGCCTCGTCAAGGCCGCTTGCTATGGCAAGCTCGGATACTGAGAGACCCCGGCGGTTCCTTACGGATGCTATCCGTCCTCCGACGACTTTGAAAACAACGCTCGGTTTCATATATGTTCCCTCTTTTTTTCAAAAAAATTCTCTAAAGTGAAAAAATAACTGGCATTTCGAAACAAAATGGCATAGTTTTACGTTAAATTTACATAGTTTTACACGTAAGGGTAGATATTACATAAATTTTTATGTTTGTAAAGTAAAAAAGTGGAAAAAGACATAAAAAGCTATGTCGGAGGAGATATTGAACAGGGAAATCGCGACTCGAATGCGTCAGATACGGGAATCCTATGGCAAAAGCCAGAAGGACATGGCCAAATATTTCGGCCTGGGCGAGATAACCTGGCAAAACTATGAAAGAGGCCAGAGCGAGCCGAAATGCGACACTCTCAAAATGCTGCGCCGCGATGGATTCAACCTGAACTGGGTCATGAACGGGCACGGCGCGATGAAAGACGAAATCGCCTCCGAACCCTATGGAATAAGCGAAGAAGGGCGGAAATTCTCGTCTCCAAAGGGACGCTCGGCCGTGAAAGAGAAGATATTCAACATGGTAGTTGACGAAATATGCGGCTCGCCAACCAAGCTTTCCACCCAGCAGATAGCCACCGCAGCCTATCGCATAGCGGAGGATGCCATGCTGCTTGCCGCGGACGAGGCGGGCGCCATACGAGTCGCCCAATACCTTCTGGAAAGGGAAATCGGCGATATAGGAAAATGCAAAGACGAGGAGGAGGGCGCGAAGGAATAGCTGTTGCAATCGGGGCGAATCGTGCTATAATCCTTTTGCATTAAAAGGAGGAAATTATGAAGAAATTTATTGCTGTTCTGGCCCTGCTTGCCGCGTGCAAGTCCGGGGCACCGAAGACAGAAACCCAGGCCGCTGCAACACCGGCGCCCATGGAGAGTGCGGATTGCGTAATCGAGTCCGAGGACACGGCACGCGGAAGCTGGAAATGCGAAGTGGCCAAGACAAACGACCAACGCCTTGTCGGCCTTATGAACCGCAAGGAAGTGCCGGCCGGAACCGCCATGCTGTTCGTGTTCGACACGCCCGACACCTGGAGTATGTGGATGAAGAACACCCTTGTGCCCCTTGACATGATATTCATGAACAGCGACGGAGTCGTGACCGCGGTCGCCCTAAACCGCACTCCGCTTAGCGAGGAATACATCGAGCCGTGCGGAATCCAGTACGAGGTCGTCTCGCACGATAGTGACGCCGACGCCGATGTGGACGAGTTCTTTGACGCCTGCGAAGCCGAGCACGCGAAACCGGAGAAGCTTACCAAATATGTCCTTGAGGTTCCGGCAGGCGAGGCAGAGGCCGCGAACATACAGGTCGGCGACAAGCTTTCCACAGAGAACTTATTTTGATGGACAAGCGTCATTTGCAAGTCGGAGAGCTTATCAAGCGAACGCTTGGCTGCATGCAGGCCGAGGGGAAGTTCGACTTTATAACTTCGGATTTATTCTCAATCAACGAGGTGCGCACTTCGAAGGGTTATGAGAATGCGGTCGTGTATGTCAGCGCAATCGATCCCTCCCGTACGGCGGCGGTCGTGGAGGCGCTTGGCCAGCATGCGGGTAAGGTGCGGCACGAGCTTGCCCTCTCCTCGGACATGCGCACTACGCCCCTTTTGGTGTTCAAGGCGGACGAGGCCGAGGAGCGTGCGGCGCGAATCGACGCTTTGCTTGAAAAAGAGGGTGCGTGATGGGCGACTGGAGCAGTCCTATATACATCACCAGCCAAGTATTGGTATGCTTGGCGTATGTGCTTTTGGCCTTTACATACTTCATCACGCGGCGGCGGGTGTTGCTTTTCACAACCATTTCAAGCAACCTTGTCATGGGCGCGGGGTTCATGCTTTTGCATGGCTGGGTCGCGGTGTGCATGTGCGCAATTGCAATCTGCCGCGATGTCACAAGCAGTATAGTAGATGCGAGGCGCAAGCCGTCCGAGGCGGGGAAGAGCACTAGGCTCGATTGGATTTTGCTTTGCGTGTGGATAAGCGCTTTCACTGTTGCGACCGCGCTTACGCAGTCGGGATTCATGAGCCTGTTCGCGTATTTCGCGACCATGACATTCACCGTTTCGATTTGGCAGAAGAATCCTCTTGTCTATAGAGTCATGGGCATATTCGTTGGCCTGTTCTGGCTTATATACAACGTCGAGGTGGCGAGCGTAATGGGGCTTGCGCTTGAGGGTGTGCTGCTGGTCTTTGTTATCGGCGGACTTGTGTCGTATATAAAAAAGGGGCCGAAGCCCCCTGTCAGTTCAGTCGATAAAGGTTGATTATCTCTGCAGTGGCCGGCGAGCCGATGTCGGATTGCTCAATTCCGGGGGTGGCGATTTCCCTTTCGCCGTAGCCCAGCGAATATAGCAGATTGCCTCCGGAATATAGTGCGCAGTTGTGGCAAGCCGTCCTCCTGTACCTTGCGGCGGGGACGAACGGCGCGGGCATGGCGAATACTGCAGACTTGTAGGTTGGGGCGTTCATATTGTAGGCTATGTCCACCCTATAGATTCCGGCGGGTTGCTCGGGCGCGGGGTCGCGATGTTCAATATCGTCGGCGAAAGCCTTGCTGAACGTGTGGATGAGCGCCCATTTTTCCTTGGCGGGAGTGCCGATTGCGTCGGTGGCTTCGGCAAGGGTAAGAGGCTTGTTATAATTTGCAAAATCGCTTGGTGCGCCTGCTTTACATAGTTCAGGTACAGCACATGCCGAGCAGGTGTAGTAATTAGCAGAGTTTGAATGATTGGTAGATAGTAAGAGAAGCGTGAATGCTAGGTATTTAGCCTTTTGCCCCCCCCCGTACGCATATTGTTCCTTGTCATCGGTCTTCTCCTTTGGTTAGACCCATACATTATATCATTTTTCACTCGGGCAGTAAAGAGAAAAATTCCTTGCGGCGGCGGTTGCGGTCGTGCTAGGCTTGCCGCATGAGTCCGATACGCATACTTCCGTCGTTCCTTGTCAACCAGATTGCCGCGGGCGAGGTGGTGGAGCGGCCTGCCTCGGCCATCAAGGAGATGATTGAGAACTCAATCGACGCGGGCGCGCAGCACATCCACATAACCGTGCGCGGCGGGGGCAAGGCCTATATCTGCGTGGCGGACGACGGGTGCGGGATGAGCCGCGAAGACCTTGAAAAATGCGTGCTGCGTTATGCCACGTCCAAGTTGCCGGCGGATGACCTGTTGCGAATCGAGAAGCTTGGGTTTAGGGGTGAGGCGTTGCCCTCTATCGCTTCGGTTTCGAAAATGCTTATAACGTCTAATAACGGAAGCGAGTCGAACTGTGTACAAATCGACGGCGGGAACATCGTGGCCGTGCGACCGGCGGCGCATGTCAAGGGTACGAAAATAGAGGTGTCCGAGCTGTTCTTCAACGTACCCTCGCGCCTTTCGTTCCTGCATACGGACAGGGGCGAGATGTCGATTGCAATCGACACGGTAGAGCGGATGGCCATGTGCTATCCGGACATAGAGTTCGTGCTAAACGACACCATCCGTTTCCTGCCGGGCGAGCGGATAATGCGGGTTGCGGACATCCTTGGCCGGGAGTTCAAGGAGAATTCAATCGAGGTCAACGGGCGCGAGCTTTCGGGTTTCATATCGCGTCCCGGATACACCAAGGGAACCGCGGCGTCGCAGTACTTTTTTGTCAACGGGCGGTCGGTCAAGGACAGGAACCTGCTTGGCGCCCTTCGCGCGGCCTATATGGACGTGTGCGAGAAAGGGCAGTTTCCGGCGGCGGCGCTTTGGCTTACCCTTCCTCCTGCGGACGTGGACGTGAACGCGCACCCGCAGAAGGCCGAGGTGCGGTTCAAGGAGCAGGCCAGGGTCAGGGCCCTTGTCATCAGCGAAATCCGCCATGCACTTGGCCAGGCCCGAGTGATTTCCGCGCCTATTCCGGTTTCGGCCAATATTGCCGAGCGGTTCGCGGCCGAGCCTTTGTCAGTCGCCGCACCTATGGTTGCGGAAGAACTTGCCGGGTTCGACTTTGGTGAGAGCATAAATCCGGACAGCGTGGCCGTGGACGCGCCGACCGAGGAGGAGGTGGCCGAACATCCCCTTGGCCTTGCCCGCGGGCAGATTTTCCTTACCTATATAATCGCGCAGGCGGAGGACGGGCTTGTAATAGTCGATGCGCATGCGTGCGCGGAGCGGATAACGTACGAGCGTATCAAAGCTTCGCTTGCCGAAACGGGCGTCGCGCGGCAGATGCTGCTTATTCCCGAGGCGGTCGAGCTTGGGCAGAAGCGGGCCGGGGCGCTGCTTGACATGGCCGAGGAAATGGCCATGTTCGGCCTTGTCATCGAGGCGTTCGGAGAGGGTTCGGTCCTTGTGCGCGAGGCGCCGGCCCTGCTTGGCCAGTGCGACATTGCCGGGCTTGTCAAGCATGTCGCGGACGACATTGAGGATATGAGCCGGGTTTCGAACCTTGAGGACAAAATCGCCATGGTCGCGAAAACCTATGCGTGCCACACCTCGCTTCGCGCGGGGAAGGCCTTGACAATCGACGAGATGAACCAATTATTGAGGTCGGCGGAGAACTGTCCGGACGCGGGCGTGTGCAACCATGGGCGGCCGTCGTTTATAAAAATGTCCAAGAAAGAGTTGGATAAATTGTTCGATAGATAATTTTGACCAATCGGATTCCCGCCTGCGCGGGAATGACAAGGGGCTAGGCATTATTCTTCAGCCGTATCCACTCGGGCATAGGTGGTGCGGAGGGGATTTTCGATTTGGCGAGCATTTGGGGATCCTTGTAATAACGCGGGCTTTCGCATTCAATCGGGTGCCTTGACCACCGCTGCATTATCACAATCTGCTTGCTTTCGGAGAGCATCATTATGGAGCTTGAGGAAATGACGTCCTTGTCGCCCTTGACGTACTCCGTGTGGTTGTCGAACGGGGCGAGGACGCCGTTGTTCTTGTAGTTCTGCTTGACTATGCCCTGCTTGCCCATAATCGTGGCAAAGCGTTTGGCCGTGTTTTCGTTGTTCTGGGTCAGCAGAATTTTGGCAGCGGTCGTGGACATCAGCGTTTCGATTGCGTTCGGGCCGTAACCCTCGGTAATCTGGGCCAAGTCCTGCGCTATCAAAAGATAGCTTACCTTTTGCCCGCGGCCGACGGCGGGGCCCTGTATCACCGCCTCGAGCTTGGGCATTTGGGGAAACTCGTCAAGCACGAACAGCACGGAGCAGGGGCCGGCTTTGGTCTTGTCCTCGAGCTCGGTTCCTGGCGGGGTAGATACCAAATAGTAGGACATAAGCTCGATAAACACACCGCTTAGGGTATTTAGCGCCTTGGCGTCGGCCTGGTTCACGGAAAGGTAGACCGTAAGGGGTTCGAACTCGCCAGTCTTGGGGTTTTTCATGCCGCGCAGATCCTTGAACGTGAAGTCGCTTCGGCTTGTCCTTTGCCTGACCGCCTGGTTCTTGAATATGGAAATGCCGGAGAGAGCGGTCGAGAGGATTGAGCCGCGTTCCTTGTCGGGCGTGGCCGCAAGCTGGGTCAATTCCAATATCGCGCGGTGGGAATAGCCGTAGCGCCGCGCCTCTATCACCGCGTTCTCGAGCATTTCCTTCATCGGGTCGGCAAGGGCCGCCATCTGGTCGCCGCCCTCCTTGCGCCGCCGCACGTCCTCGGCGATGTTGACCTGAGCCTCGGCCATCCAGTCGAGGAGCATGGGTATGCATGCCTCCTTGCCTATCCACCGTCCCGGAATGTCCACCCAGGTGCCCACCGGCACGTAGTTGGAGGCGGTAAGGTTGCCCTCCCTTAGGAGTGTCAGCGCGCCGGCGGCGTAGGCGTCGCTCATCTCCAAATAGAACGCCTCGAGCTGCGCGGCGTCAGCGACCGTGAATGTGCCCGAGTTCAGGCGGCCGGCGAAATAGTCGCTTGCGCGGGCGTGCTCTATCTTGCTTACTATATAATTTATGAAGCCGGAAAGCGCGTTGCGGCCGGTCTTGCTCCAGTGCGGGTCGGCGGCCGAGCCCTTCGGGTCCTCGACGAACACGTTTACCATGGTATCTATGTACAAATTCCTTGCCGGGCCGTCGGGCGGAATTGTGCCGGGCGAGAGGGGGTTCCAGCTTGGGTAATAGACTCCTGTTTCCGGGTCGTCCTGTTTGGCCCAGTTCATTATGAAGACCGGGCCAATCTGCGCGCGATAGCCGCTTGTTATATAGCACAGTTCGGGTTTCGGGTCGTTGACAATCATCGAAACCGTGTCGCACTCGAATATCGTGGGAATCACGATGGCTGCGGTCTTACCTGTGCCAGGCGGTGCGAAGGCAAGGGCCGAGAGCGTCTCGCTGAACTTCAAAAACTTCTTCTTGAACCGGCCGAGCACTATTATGAAGCCGTCCCATATCTTCATTGCCTTTACCTGCTCTAGGTTGGCCTTGTTCGAGAACGCGTCGATGGTCATGACCACGTTGTAGGGCACAAGGCCGCGCAGGAGGCTTTCTATCACGAATATCGAGAATACGGGAATGGCCGGGAGTATGGCCTGCGTCTCGCCTGCCGCGTAGGCGATTATCCACTTGTAGTACATTATCAGGACGTAGAAGCCGCCGGTGTCGAGGATAAGCCGGAAATACTCCCGCACCTCGGGGTCGTTCAGGCGGGAAAAGTCGTAGCCGCGCTCCATCACGTAGCTCATCGGGAAAGAGAGAATCATCGCGGCGAAAGTCAGGAGCCCCTGGATGACGAAAGCAATCATAAGCCAGCGGGCGGCCTTGTGGTGCTCGCCGAGGTATTTGTCGCCAAAAATCGAGGGCATGAACATGCCGATAATTCCTCCTTAGGGGAATTATACCATAAACGGAGCGAGGGCGCAAGAGCTAGAACAGTGCTTTGCCGGTCATCTCGGAGGGCTGGGGCAGGTTCAGGAGCTTCAAGATAGTCGGCGCTATATCGCAGAGCGCGCCCTTGTGCAGTTCTTTCACTTCCGGGCGGCCGATTAGGACACATTCGACCGGGTTGGTGGTGTGCGATGTCACGGGGTTGCCGTCCTTGTCGAGCATGACCTCGCAGTTGCCGTGGTCGGCGGTGATTATCATTGTGCCTTGGGCGTCTATAACCAGCTTTTCGAGCCGGGCGAGGCAGGCGTCGATTGCAACCGCGGCCTTTTCCGCCGCGTCAAGCATTCCCGTATGCCCAACCATGTCGCCGTTCGCGTAGTTGACTATTATCACGTCGAATTTGCCGCTGGCCACGGATTCCTCTATGTTATCCGTAATTTCGGCGGAGGACATCTCGGGCTTTAGGTCGTATGTCGCGACCGCGGGGGAGGGTATCAAAATCCGCTCCTCGCCGGGGAACTGTTTTTCCTCGCCCCCGTTGAAGAAGAAAGTCACGTGGGCGTACTTTTCTGTTTCGGCTATGCGCAGTTGTGTAAGTCCATTATCGGCCAAAACCTCGCCCAAGATATTGGTCAGTTTTTGTGGCGGGAATATGGTGTCGAACGAGGCCGAAAGCTCCTCGGAATACTCGGCTAGGCCCAATGTTGCGGAGAAATTTATTACCTTGTCGCGGGGGAAGTCGGCGAAGTTTTTATCGGTCAGCGCGGTTGCGATTTCGCGAACGCGGTCGGCGCGGAAATTGGCCAGCAGGAGGCCGTCGCCGTCCTTCATTCCGTCATAGTCCGCTGCCACGGATGGCACCACGAATTCGTCCGTAATACCCTTGGCGTACGAGTCCTCGAGCGCCTTTATCGCGTTGTCGAAGCGATTGCCCTTGGCTTCGACCATAGCGTCGTAGGCAAGCTTTACGCGGTCCCAAGTCTTGTTCCTGTCCATGGCGTAATAACGGCCGGAAAGCGTGGCTAGACGGGTGTCAGGCGTATTTTTTATGACGTCGAGAATTTGCGAGAGGAACTCTATTCCGGACTTGGGGTCGACGTCGCGGCCGTCGGTTACGGCGTGGAGCGACACGGGTACGCCTGCGCCTGCCACCACCTTCATAAGCGCGGCGATGTGGTCGATGTGGCTGTGCACGCCTCCGTTCGAAACAAGGCCCCAAATGTGGCATGTTCCGCCGCTTTTTTTAAGCTTTCCTATGAAATCCTTCAGTTGCGGATTGTCGGGGAGGGTGCCATTTTTGACCGCTTCCTCTATGCTTCCCAACAGCTGCATGACCACGCGGCCGGCGCCGATATTCGTATGCCCAACCTCGGAATTGCCCATCTGGCCGGCGGGAAGACCCACGGCCGTGTCGCTCGCCTCGAGCAGGTTATGCGGGTATTTGGCAAGCAGGCTGTGCCAGACCGGCGTGCGCGCAAGCTCTATCGCGTTGCCGTAGGAGGACGGATTATATCCCCAGCCGTCGAGGATGCACAGTATAAGAGGTTTCTTCATGGCAATAGGCTCCTTTTAAGAGCCTATTGTATCCTGCCATTTATGCGATTGCAATTATTATATTTGGAGCTTCAGGCCTATCACCGCCATTTCGAGCGAGAGGGAGCGCAGCTCGTTCGCGATGTCGCCGGACTCGGTATAGCCGAAGCGATACTGCCTGTATCCGATGTCAAGGGAAACATAGGTGTTGAAGCCGATTGACACGCCCGCGCCGAGGATATACGTCCTTTTGTCGAGGGTCGTGCCGGAATAATTAGCGCCGCTTATGCTGAACCCCTTGTTATAGTCGAGCCTGCTTGCCCCTATGCCGCCCATTATGTAGGGCACGAACAGGTCGTCCCGGCCGCGGCGGTCGGCGAAGTCGAGGAAGAGGTTCATGCTTCCGCCGCTTATGCCCAAACTTCCTATATTCAAGCCGTTGTTGACGGTATCGGCGCCAATCATCCTCATGGATTTCTGGAGCTCGAAGTACTGAATCTCCGCGCGGAGAATCGAATCGGAGTTGAGGCCGATGCCGAAGCCTACGAAAGGCCTGCTTTCGAGGTTCACGTTGGTCATATTCAGGTCGCCGTTGCCATTGAAGTACCGAAGCGTGTCGGGACGGCCGGGAATGACATAGCCCATCTGCCCCATGAAATAGACACGCTTGACGCGGGGAGCCTCGACCGGTGCAGGACGCTCGGACACATAGACGTAGCGCGGCTCGAGCTTGAGGGTATCCTTTATCTCGACGATTTGGACTTCTTCTTTGGCGATTTCCTTGGCAGGTTCGGCGGGCTTGGCCGCTTCGGGTGCCTTTTCCGGTTCGGCGGCATTGGTCGCGGCGCCGATTGCGCAGGCCACAAGAGCCAGAGACCAAGCAAGTATTTTGAACAATTTCATTTTTATTTTACCCCTTTTTGTTGCTTTTTAGACTAAATTTATAGAAGAAAAATTATTTTGTCAATAATTATTTTACGAAAATGGGGATTTTTGTCGATTGACAGGGTTGTGGAGTTGTGATATAATGTTATTGTCTAACCAAAGGAGAAAGACGATGTTTCCGAACAAAAAGTGTACGGGGGGGGGCAAATAAGTTATTCAGAGCTACTGCGCTTCTACTGATTTCTACCCAATCCCAATCATCAAACTATTATACTTGTACCGCCTGCGCTGTGCCGGGGGCGTGTCAGACCGGGGCGGCGAGCGATTGCATTTATGACAAGCCTTTGACGAGAGAGGAGGCGCAAAAGTGTATCGGCACGCCTGCTGCGAACCGCTGGAGCCTTGTACAAAGCGCCGATGTATTATCGGTAGGCGTCGGCCTGAAAGTGAGCCTTGCGCCCGGAGTCTATCGCTTCGACGGGTACCATAGCTCGTCCGGCTATGGTTCGGCCGCAATTGTCGTATCAAAGGACTATCAGGCGCTTATCACCAAATATGGCGGAAATGCGACCGGCGTAGTGATAGATACCGTCAATCCGACCTTTGTCACAGCAAGCAACAATACCATAGCCGCCGTCGATGGAGACTTTCTTGTACAGTACGACCCCCGCCAGTCATTCTCGGGTGCGGATGTGTTCCAGACGCCGGGCGTGTCGCTTGGCAACATGATTCAAGTTCCGAGGACTGCGGCCATATACAAGCTGGACTAGAGCCCCTGCATGCCGGACTCGATACCGGTTTCGATGGCGGCCGCTAAACCTTGGCGGTCGCCCTTGAACTTGTCCACAAATATAGGCTTGCCTATTCTCAAGATTATGGTGCCGGGTTTTTTGAGGAAGCCGTTCTTGCCCCAAAAGCGGCCGGAATTCATGGCCACCGGCACTATGACCGCGCCGGGGATTTGCGATGCGATTATGGCGAGGCCGGATTTATAGTCGGGCTGTGCTCCGGGAGCCTTGCGTGTCCCCTCGGGGAACACTACCATGTTCCGGCGGGTCAGTATCCTCTTGAACTGTGCGATTAGCCTTTGCAATCCGGCGCGGGTGGTTGCGCCGCGGTCGACCATGACGTTTCCCGACTTGTAGAGCGTGAAGCCGAACAGGGGCAGGAAGAGGAGCTCTTTCTTGAACATGAAATTCGTGGGGCCGAAGAGGTATTGGTATGTCACGGTTTCCCATGCGGACTGGTGCTTGCTTGCTATAATATAATGTCCGCTTGGCAGGCTCCCGCGGCCCTCGATACGTACTTTCAGGCGGCAGATGTATTTCAGGAAGACGAGCGTCAGAAAGCTCCAGATCCTCGCTATCCACAGAACCCAGCTTGCGGGCGTCCAGAACATCACGACCGAGAGCGCGGAGAGGATGAACGTTATCACCATGTAAAGTACGAAAAAGACTATGGAGCGGAGGTAGAGCATCATCTTATCCTATTTATAAAGCTGTCGCTTACGCCCGCGGTGTCAAGAGCCCAGGTCGCGACGAACTTGCCGTATTCCTTGAATGCAAGCCTTGTTGCGGCGGGGCGGCGAAGCACCTGCCAAGAGCTTTCGAACCCGTGGGAAACCGGGCTTGGCACCAATCTTACGTTCGGCAGATACTTGCGGAACACAAGCATGGCGCGCGGCATGTGGTAGAACGAGGTCACGACGCGGACGCTTCTTATACCGTTCTTCTCGGCCCACTCCCTGCTTTCAAGGCCGTTGCCGAGCGTGTTGGTCGCATGTCCGGTTTCTATCCTTGCGCGCAAGTCGGCGCGGGCGCGCAGGTCGGAGAGGATTCTGTCCAAAATCCTGTTTATATTGCCCCGGCGTTCGACCCCGGATATGAAAAGCTGCTTTGCGCGGCCGTCGTTCAGGGCGGCCACGGCCTCCTCTATTCTGTCGCCGTCGCCGGTCAGCACTATTATCGCGTCGGTCTTTATTGTGCCGGCGGGCTTGAAATCGAGCCTTGCCAGGAAGACGCCGAAACCGATTATATAGAGCAGCAGAGCCAAAAGCGTGCCGATTATTAGCTTCTTGGCGCGCTTATCGTCAAGCCAGGGCTTTTTCGCGGCAATCTTTATTTCGGTTATAGCGTCGTAAGCCATCATAACCTCCTTGCAAGGCTAAGCTCGACCTCGAAATACGAGGCGGCCTTGGTTATCGCGGCGGCCGTAAGCGGCATGGAGACGAGCCACAGGTAAATCGAGGGCGGAACCGCGAACTCGGGCCAGATTCCGGCACCGTACCTCCCTATCGCGAATATAGCCAATATTGCCGCAAGCCAGCCGAGCGCACCGCCGGCTATGGCCATCCTTGTCAGCTGGTTTGAGAGCCTGCTTGCTATATACCTATTCTCGGCGCCGGCCATGTGCATAATCTCGATTGCGTCCCTATTGTTCACAAGGCCAGCGCGGGTCGCGTACGCTATCGTAATCCCTATGGTCGAGAGGATAAGCAGCACTATCATGCCCAGCAGCAGGCGGCTTGCGTAGAGCGCGTCCTTGAAGTCCTTGGCGAACGCGTCCGAAGCCTCTATCCCGATAAGCGAGGAATAGCCCTTTAGCTCGGCCTCGAGCCGGGGCGTGTCGAGCATTACCGCGCTTGAGAGCTCGACCGAGATTATGCGCGGAAGCGGAATGCCGAGGCGCGCGCCCCTTACGTCGCCCAAGAAAGGCTTGAGCATATCCTGCGTTTCGGCCAAACTTATTACGCCGTGGCTTTTTATGCCCGGGGTTTGGGTCAGTATTGTCTTGACCACATTTATACGCTCGTCAAGCTCGGCCTGGGGGTTTTTGGCCTTGATATTGGGCAGTATCTGGACTATCAAACTTCCGTGCAGGCGCCGGTCCCAGCCGCGGGCGAGCCTGCCTCCGGTTATCGCGGTCGCCAGCACAAGGCATGCCATGAATACCATGAACGCGGTTATGAAAGGCAGGAAGCCTCTGTTTATGTCGGATTTCAATGCTATGTCGGTTTTTAGCAACATCATTCCCTCGTCAAATATCCGTCGTCGAGGCGCCAGACGGGATAGTCGAACTGGCGTATAAGCGAGCGGCTGTGCGTCGCTATTATAACCGCGGCGCCCATTTTGCCAAGCTCGCGGAACAAGAATAGTAGCTTTTGCGCCATTTCCTCGTCCACGCTTCCGGTCGGCTCGTCCGCTATGATAAGGTCGGGGTTGTTTATGACCGCGCGCGCTATTGCGACCCGCTGCTTCTCTCCACCAGAGAGCGAGTCGGGGCGGGAATGGAGTCTATGTTTGAGGCCGACCCACTCTATCAGTTCTGGCACGTGGGTGGCGATATATTTGTCGCTTTTGCCGGTAATACGTAGCGGCAGTGAGACATTCTCGAGCACCGATAAATGCGGGAGCAGGCGATAGTCCTGGAACACCGCGCCTATGCGGCGCCTTAGCCTTGCGAGCTCGTCGTGCCCAATCTTCTCGACATCGCGGCCGAAAAGGCGCACGCGGCCGCGCGAAGGCTTCAGGGCCATGTGCATAAGGCTCAAAAGCGAGGTCTTGCCCGCGCCGCTTGCCCCGGTCAGGAAACAGAACCCGCCCGCGGGAAGCGCGAAGCCTATGTCCTTTAGGACCTCGCGCTCCTCGGAGTAGCGAAGCCCTACCGAATCCAGCTCGACTATCGGCTTGTTGTTATCCATAGCCGGATATTGTAGCACGTTGCCTGCGCCGTGTCAATTATGCGCATGACTATTTCGTTGCGCGGAGGCCGAATGCGCCGTATATATTTATATTTCCTGCGGCATAGCCGGACTGGTTTGACAAGTCTATGTTGAAAGTACCTGCGGCCTCCTGGGGCATATTGTCTTTCATGCCGAAGTAGCTTATGTCGGCAGAGCCGTATTGTCCTCCCCTTATACTGAAAGCTTGGTCGAGCTTGTTCTCGCCGGAGAACGAGTTGAACAACAGCTTCGGGCAGTTGCCCGAGCAGTTGGGCGGGGACGGCTTGAAGTTGAACGTATAGTATCCGTCGAACGCCAGAGCGAGGGAGTCCTCTATTATCTCTGATCCTTTAAGCCCGGATATGTCAAGGGTGGCTATGCCGAACAGGTTCGCGTTGTTGTTCTCTATGTCTACATTGGCAAGCACCGGGCCACTGAACGTCATCTTGTCGGACGGCGCCAAGGCGGGGTTGCGGGGGTTGCGTATATAGTTGTAGCCGTCCGACGGATCGTCGGCGCGGAAGAACGGAAGCGTGTACTTGCGCGTTGACTTATATAGCTCTCCGGTTCCCCCGACGATAACGTTACCCGTCTTTTTTGTAGTCCAATAGCCGAAATCCTTGACCAGTTCCAGCCCGGCTTCTTTTAGTATTTTCGGGCCTATGGATATCAGCCTTGTCTCTGTCTCGTAGCTGGAGTCCTTTATTTGGCTGGCAAGATACGAGTCTATGTCGGACGACGTTATCGAGGTATAGCCCTTGGCCGTGTTGAACGCCAATAACGCGTTCCTAATATCGGCCATTATGGCGGGTATGTCCTCTTGGTTGTCTATCGTTATATATATCGAGTTGTATGACGATGTCAGTTTGCCCTTGCCGCCCTCAAGCACAGCCTGAAGCGCCGCTTTCAGCGCGGCAGCCTCGGGAGAATCGCGTCCGTCCCCATACTCGCCGGGCACTATGCCGTTTCCGTATTCGCCGACATATATATCTATCTTGGAGTAGTTATAGCTTTCCTTGGTGCTTGCGATGTAATACATACCTTCGTAATCCTTGAGGCTCTCAAGCTTGACGAGCGGATTTTCGTCGATATATCCTAAATACTGCCGTCTGATATTGAGATACGCCGGATAGATATCGAGAGTCAGATTATCTCCCTCCAGGGTCCATGCATAGCCGCCGGAATAACTGGCTTTCTTGGCTGCGTATATCTCCTTTGCCTCCTCGAGCGTAATGAGCGTTTCCGCTATATCCCTATAGGTATAGTCGTCGTACACGCCGTCCTCGTTCGGGACGTTATGCTCGCCGGGCTTGGCGCCGGGATTGGCACAGGCGGCAAGTGCAAATATAGCAATTGCCGCGAAAAATCTGTTTTTATTCATTTCAACTCTCTTTAGTAAAGGAATATTTTGTCATAAATGGACAGATTTGTCAAGAGGAAAGATTATTGTACTTGACAACCTTGAACTTTTGATATAAATTTCCCTAAACTTTCCACCGCATGCTCATATGGCGGCGGATTTTCGAAAGGGCCAGGCGAGTGCCGGGGCTTCAAACAATCACCTTTCGAACTAACCACAAGGAGCAAAATATGGCCATATACGAGTCCGTATTCATACTTCGACAGGATTTGACCTCTCCTCAGGTCGAGGAGGCCGTCGGCGCTTTCAAATCTGTCATCGAAAGCTTGAAGGGCAAGATTATAAAAGAAGAGAGCTGGGGACTTAAAAACCTCGCCTATAAAATAAAGAAGAACAAGAAGGGGCACTATATCCTCCTTGAAACCTCGGCCAGCGCGGACGCAATAAAGGAGTTCGAGCGCAAGATGTCGCTTTCGGAAAACGTGCTTCGCTATATGAGTGTGAAGCTTGATGAACCCTCGAAGGGGCCCTCGGCCATCCTTAAAGACAAAGACCGCGACGAGCGGTTCGAGAGGAGATAGAAAATGGCTATGGAACAGAGAATCATGCGCAGGAAATCCGACCCTCTGAAAGGTATCGAAGAGGTAGATTACAAGGATGTGCGCCTGCTTAAAAAATTCATAACCGAGCGCGGAAAAATCGTGCCGCGGCGCATATCCGGCACCACCGCGAAAGGCCAGCGCAGCCTTGCTGTGGCAATCAAGCGCGCGCGGTATCTTGCGCTTCTTCCGTACGTAGCGAACAATGAATAGGAGCTTTGGAAAATGGAAATCATACTTCTTGAGAAAGTAGGGCGCCTGGGGCACCTTGGCGATAAGGTTGTCGTCAAGGACGGGTATGCCCGCAACTATCTTATCCCATTCAAAAAGGCGCTTCGTGCGACCAAGGCGAACCTCGAGCGTTTCGAGTCGCAGAAAGTAGAGCTTGCCGCAGCCAATACGGCGGCGCTTGCCAAGGCTACGGCGGATGCTGCCAAGCTTGAGGGAAAATCGTTCGTCATCATACGTCAGGCCGGCGACACCGGGCACCTGTACGGCTCGGTCTCGACCCGGGACGTGGCGGCTGCGGTCGCGCAGTCGGGCGTGGCAATCGACTATTCCCGCATAACCATAGACACGCCCATAAAGGAGCTTGGCATATACAAGGTGCGTGCGGCGTTGCACCCAGAGGTCGTGCTCGACCTCAAGGTGAATGTTGCGCGGTCGGAAGCGGAGGCGAAAGTAGCCGAAGAGGCTGCGGAAGCTGCTGCGAAAAAGGCTCTTGAAAAGGTCGCCGAGCCAGAGATTCCCGCGGTTGAAGCTGCTCCTGCCGAAGCCGTTTCGGAAGTCGGCGAAGACGTGGGCGAGGTTGGCGAGGAAATCAAAGAAGAAGCCTAAATGGGCGTATTTTGCACCATAACGGACAGCGAGATCGACCGTCTTGATAAGGAAACTTTCAAGGCGGTCGAATCGTATATAATAGAGTCCGGGTTGGGGTCCGATAAAGAATCGTTCGAGGTAATCAAGGCGCGTCTGCTCGCCCCTCCAATATTTTCGGCCGAGGAGTTCGCGGAGGAGGCGATATACGTCATCCTTGCGGGCGGGTTTCGCCAGGCGGTCGCCAAGCGTAAATTCGCGGAAATAATGAACTTCATAAAAACAGCGAATCGCGATAAAACGGTGGACGAGCAGGATATATTCAACATCTTCCACAATCCGAACAAGGCGCGTGCGATTGCGAAAATATGGAATGGGCGGGTGGCATATCGCGACGGGTTTTACGCTTCGGAGAACAAGGTATTTTACCTTGGCCGTTTGCCTCATATAGGTGAAATAACGCGCAATCATCTTGCGCGGAATCTTGGGATTTCGAATGTCAAATACGACGTGTGGATACAGCGCCTCGGCATCGCCCTGTATGGTGCGGACGGGTCGTTGGCCGCGGGATTCCCTTTGCTCGAGGGGGTCAAGGAGGCGTGCGACAAGATGTTTTTCGAGCTTGAGCGCGAGACCGGATACGACCGCGGGTATATCGACGTGGTGCTTTGGAAGGCGTGCCAGGTCGGGATATTCCGCTTCTCTTAGAACCGCGCATTTAGGCCTGTGCCACTATCCCTCCATCTTGAACTTGGCCATGTGTTCGAAGAATTTGGCCTTGTATTTATTCTCGAATTTGCGTTCCTCAAGCATTTCCTCGAATCGCTCGGGGTCGG
>JAISGI010000038.1 GCA_031263095.1 Rickettsiales bacterium
CGCCCTCCGCCGCGCGACCCGGGCTTTTTGGCCAATACAACTCCATTCACAAGCAATAATACCGCTAAAATTCTCCTCATGGCCGGGGATTATAGCATATTTACCCCCCCCCGAGGCAAGCGAAAAATGAAAAATCTTGCGGTATTCTTATACCACACAATAAAACCCTTGACTTTCCCTTGCATGCGGAGCATAATCCCTCGCGTAAATAACGAAAGGAACTTGAAATGGTTCAAAAGACATACACCGCCCGGCCCAAGGATGTCGTGCGCAAATGGTATGTGATAGACGCCGAAGGCCTAGTCCTCGGACGCCTGGCTTCCGTCGCCGCCACCTACCTGCGCGGCAAGCACAAGCCGACCTACACCCCGCACATCGACACCGGCGACAATATAATAGTCATAAACGCCGCCAAGGTCGCAACCACCGGCGGCAAGGAAAACAAGAACAAGTTCTTCTACTACACCGGCTTCGCGGGCGGAATTAAAGAGCGGCTCTGGAGCGCCATCTTGGGCGGCAAACGCCCCGAAAGCCTGGTCGAAAAGGCTGTCGAGCGCATGATTTCCAGGAACCCCCTCGGCCGCGCAATGATGAAGAAGCTCTACGTCTATGCCGGCGCCGAACATCCCCATACCGCGCAGAACCCGGAAAAACTGGACGTCGCGAAAATGAACCCCAAGAACTCGAAGAGAGGTGCTTAAATGGCCGAAGAGAAGAAAACGCCCGCCGCGAAAACGCCGGCAACTAAAAAGCCAGTCTCGGCCAAACGAAGCGAAACCGGAACCGCTGCCAAGAAATCGGCCGACTCCTCCGTCAAGACGGTCAAGGTCGAAACTATAAAAAAGGTCGGCGCCCGCTCGAAAATAGAGAGCGAGAAGCTCGAGGTTGACACCGCGCCCAAGGCCAAGGTTTCGCCCGACCGCACCGCCGCCGCCGCGCCCACACCACGCCCCGCTCCGGCACCCAAGGCCGAGAAAAAGGTCAAGGACAAAACCGCACGCGACGCCAAGGGCCGCATCTACGCCACCGGCAAACGCAAGAACGCAATTGCCCGCGTCTGGCTTTCGGCCGGCAAGGGTAAAATAGTTGTCAACGGCAAGGACTGCGAGGCCTACTTCCGCCGCCCTGTGCTCCAGCTTTTGATAAACCAGCCGTTCCAGATAGCGGGACGCGAGGGTGCCTACGACATAATGGCCACTCTTAAAGGAGGCGGCTTGTCCGGCCAGGCAGGCGCCTTAAAACACGGCATTTCCCAGGCAATCGCAAGATTCGAGCCCGAGCTTCGCCCGGCGATAAAAAAGGCGGGCTTCCTGACGCGCGATTCCCGCGTTGTCGAGCGCAAGCACTTCGGCCACAAAAAGGCGCGACGCTCGTTCCAGTTCAGCAAGCGATAGGAGTTAAAAAAAATGGCAAACCACAAATCCTCGAAGAAACGTATCATACGCAACGAGAAGAAACGCCAGGAGAACAAAAGCCGCCTAAGCAAGATACGCACGTTCGTCAAACGCGCGCTCGAGATAGTAAGCGGCAAGAAGACGGGCGAGACAGTGCCATCGCTCGCCGCCGCGAATTCCCAGCTTGCCAAGGGCGTGAAAAAAGGCGTTGTGTCAAGGCGCAAGATGTCCCGCACGATGAGCAAGCTTGCCAAGCTCTCCTCGGCCAAGAAATAGGCTCCGGCTTGCATATCGCGGCAGTGCGTCTTTCCCATAAAGGAAACGGAGATGAAGCGTGTTAGGTTATCCACCCCCCCCCGCAGGCAATTGCTTCTGGCATTGGCTTTCGTCCTGCTTTTCATCCTGCCCGAACATGTCGTAAGATTTGTGAACCCGGCATACATGCCGGGCTTCCATCTGGTGTCGTTCCTCTATATGGCGGCGGTTTTCGCCTCCCTGCTGTTCGTGAAAAGCAACGTTTTCTTTTACGCTTTTATGACGCTTTCGTGGAGCGCAACACTGTGCGGAATAATGTACCACCTCCAGTTCGGACGACACTTCACAAGCTATGAAATAGAACTTTTGACAGTGGAAACACGCGATATTTTAATCGGCGCCCAAGCCAACCTCGCACGCGATTTCTATGTGATTCTGGCGGTCGCGGCAAGCGTAGCCGCATGCATAGCCATAAGGCGCCGCACCACTCACAGATCGAATTGGTTCATGCTCCCGATTGTTGCTATGCTTGGACTTTCGATATACCGCGGAGGCCGCGACATCAACAACTACGGCGCGCCCTCGCGCAATATTTTGAACGCGAACGAGTACGCATTCAAGAACACGGTGGACGCACTGGCACAGCTTGCCGCACGCCGCTCCATGTCCCTGTTCGTCGCTCCGCTTGAACCCTATAAAATCATCCGCACGCACGACGTGAAGGATAACACTACCGTAATAATAATGTGGCTCGAAAGCGCCAGCAGCAATAGGATGCCGATGTTCGGCTATCCGCGCGACACCACGCCGAACCTGACGAAGTGGGCGCCCCGGCTGCTTGTCCGCCCGGCGATTTCCGGCGGCGACATGACGAGGATTTCCTCGGCCATGTTCTTCAATTTGCAGCGCGAGCCGGCAAGCTATAACATGTCGCACGACCGACCCGCTAATATGTTCCGGCTTGCGCAAAGCCAAGGCATGAAGACGGTGTTTTACTCTCCCCAAAACGAGGATGCGAATTTCAGCGGCATAGGGCTCGAGTTTGCCCAAACGCTCGACCCGGCGCTCAGACAGAAAGAGATAAACGACGACATCGTGCTTGCCGAGTTCAAGAAAATCCCGCTCTCATCAAGGAATTTCCTGGCCTTGAATACCCGCGCGGTGCATTTCCCGTACGATAATCATAAGGTGAAGAAGTTCTCTGGCTCGCCCGACCGACGCATAGACGATTACGACAACGATATGCTCTACCTCGACGGCCTGATGGGACAGGTGCTTGAGTACGCGGACAAGCTCCCCGGCCGCATCTATGTGGTCATAACCTCCGACCACGGAGAAATGTTCGGCGAGGACGGCCATTGGTCGCACGCAGTGCTGCACCGCGGCGCGGCCGAGGTTCCGTTCATCCTGTTCGCGAAAAACGTCCCCGCGGCCGAACTCTCCACGCTCAAGTCCAAGAAGATTCTCTCTCACCACGATATAGCCCTGTTCGTGGCGGGAATCCTTGGGTACAGGATAGAAAATCCCAACGCCGCACCCGGAGAATTCTATATAAATCACTCGAAAATCGACGGCCAAAGCGGATATATAAAGTATTCGATTTCGGACGGAAAATACAGGGAATTGAAAGAATAGGCCTAGAATAACTCCCCGGTCTCGGGCGGAGTCAGGTTCGAACGTATAATCCCCGCCACCTCCTCGACCGCATGGGCAAGCACGTCATTCACGACAATATAGTCGTACGCGAACCTCTGCTCCATCTCCTCCTCCGCATCGTCAAGACGCTTCTTGATGTCGTTCGTATCCGTGTCGACCCCGCGCTTGCGCATACGCTCGACAATCGCGTCCATATCCGGCGGCTCGATGAATATCCCGACCACCCGGTACGAGGATTTGTCAAGCGTCCGCTTTATGTTGTTGAACCCTTGCACGTCAAGCTGGAGCATGATGTCCCTGTCCTTCGGTATGTCCTCGAAAATGGAGGAGCGCAAGACACCCTTATAGTCGTTGTGCACGACAGCCCACTCGATAAACTCGTCCGCGGCAATCCGCCGCTCGAACTCCTCGCGGGTGAAAAAGTGATATTGCACCCCGTCGGTCTCGTCCGGCCGCGGCGCACGCGAATTCGAGGTGATGACTTGGGATACAGGCAGACCCAAGGCCATGACCGCGGACATGATGGTCGTCTTGCCAGCGTTCGTCGGCCCCGAAATTACAAAAATTGTCTGCACGCCGCCCCTTTCAGATTTTGCTTGAAAAGTGTGGAAGATATATTATAATATGACGCACTATTTGTCAATAAAGGAATTCAAGATGAAGCAAGGCATACATCCTAAATATAACGAATACGACGTGATTTTGACCACCGGAGAGAAAGTGAAGATGCGCTCGACGCTCGAACGTGCCGAGCCATTGAAACTCGACATCGACCCCTCGACCCACCCGGCCTGGACTGGAAAAAGGAACACGCGCGACATCGGCGGCGGTGCGGCCGACAAGTTCAATAAAAAGTTCGCCGCCTTCGGAAAAAAGGCGTCCTAAATCCTCTACGTCCCTAATGTCATCCCCGCGCAGGCGGGGATCCGGTTGCCAACAGAGCCTTCATATTTGTAAGTACAATCGGATTTCCGCCTCCGCGGAAATGACAATAAATCCTTAAATGCCCCGGCTTTTTTTGTTGCCAATATTCCCAAGTCCTGCTATTATATTCAAACGGCGGAGAGATTCGTCGTAGAGGTCAGAAAACCTCACATAGTAGTCCAGTCTAGGCTGGAGGGTCGAGGAATATATTGAATACTTGGCACTATTACTATGATAGTTTTCTGCCTCCAGCCGTAAAACACGGCTATTTTTGGTTGGATGGTGGAGGAATAGCCAATACTCCGCAGGCCGCCCACAATCGGCTCAAAAGGCTCCAACCCCCATGGGTCGGCATCACTGCGACGTGCCGACCCTCCCATAATCACATATTTTAGCCATTTTTTCATAATAATCTTGACAAATAAAAATTTTCAGTTATATTCTAGCTGAAAATTGAATTTTGTACTTTACAAGAGCCGCGCGATGTGTTATTGTAGTACTCGAGCAAAAGGTAGGCAAGAGATAAAATGGCACCGTCCAAAACGAAAAACAGCGATAGGGATTCCGTGTTCCAGCAGGGCATTTCCGGCATGAAGAACAAGGCATTGCAGCTTGACGCCCTTACCAAGGAGGGGCTCAAACCTGCCGACGTACCGGCCGAAATCTTGCCAAGCGTGCGCCAGAAAAACGCCGGCCGCGAATAGACGGCTTCAAATCCCGGCACTCCGCCCGGATACTTTCAATTTGAATTTTGAATGAAAAACCGACCCTATTCGGTTTTTTTATTACACGCCACAAACCGATTTATACTTTTTAATTGACAAAATAGTTCAAAGCGTCTATTCTTTCCGAAATTTTTCAAAAAGGACAAAAAATGAGCAAAACTCACGCTGAATATATCCACTACAGGAAAATACTTTCCAACATGCCGAAAATGGTCTGGACAAGCATTATCAAGCACCAGCAGGGCACTTTCGCAGCCCTTGCCGCCACCGACTTGTATGACGAGTATTGCGAAAACAGCGGCAAACGCTTATACGAAGTCGTATTGGCCAAACGCGCGAACACCCAAGAGTACGCCTGACGCAAAAGAATGCCGCCCCGAGAGGAGTCGGAGGCGGCATGGACTACGGCGAATAAGGTAAGGCCGTCGCTAGAACGCGGCCTTGCACTTCTCGGCAACCTCGCCGTTCTTCATAAGGTCGGCAAGCGTCACACCGCCGATTACGGCCGAGCCAAGCGACGTCGCGGTAGTCGCCACGGCAAGCACGTTCGACGCCATGTTCAGCTCTTTCGTGCCGCCATCTTTCCCGCTTGCAGCGGCCAAGGCGCCGTTCTTCTCTCTCTTCCCGGCCATAAGCGAGGTGACGCCGCCGGCGATTCCCGTCGCGGCTCCCACTGCCGATACTATGCCCGAGGCCGTAAGCTTGCTCTTTATGTCGGAAATATTGCGCGAATTGAGCCCCGAACACCCGTCGATTACCCTGTCCATCTGCTCGAGCGCAGGGTCGGACGCGGCCACGAATTCAAGCTCGGCCCGCTGGGACTTTATCTCCCTCACGTACGAGTCGCAGGCGTTCATGTCCTTGACAAGCTTGTCGAGCGCACCCGCACCCACGAACGAAGTCGCCGCAGACACGACCGAAGTTCCACCCGCCACGAACGAGCCGACCGTACGCACCGTGCCGAGAGTGTTGGACTTTTTCTGCGCCGCCGCAAGCTCGGCCTTTACGCTGTCCATCTTGTCCAGCAGTTCGGCAAGCTCGCCGTTATCGACCGCGGATTCAAGCTCGTCCTGGTTCAGGGTAAGCTCGCGTATCCGCTCTATCTCGACGCTCATCGCACCGATTTTCTTGTCGTTTGCAAGCTTCATGAAACCGGTGACCGCAGCCGCACCCGCGGACAAGGTGCCAACGGCCGAGGCCGCGGTCGACACACCTGCCAAGACCTTTACATTGTCGATTTGCCCCGACAGGCCGGTACAAAACCCGGTCGCTTTCTCATACGAGAAGCTGAAACGGTTCTTGATTTCCGCAGCAGCAGCATCGCTTCCTGCAATTTCGGCTATCGCCTCCGATGCCGCCACATCCGCGGAAATAGTCGACCCGACGGCCTCATTTACGGAGGCCGGAGCCGCAACAGCGCCCGCTGCCGCAGGTGCCGCACCCATTGCTCTGGCCGAGGACATCTTCGCCCCGCGCCTGTTGTTCTTCGAAGCCCGCTCGTGCGAGGGTCGCGCGCCCTCTGCGGCGAATCCTACCATAAGCGCAAGCGCTATTATAGAAACATTTCTCATTTTTTTTGAATCTCCTTGATTAGAACTTTTCGCCGTTTTTAAGCTTGTCGAGACAGGTCTTCGTGAACCTCGATGGCATGCTCGACATATTGATTGTCCGGTATTGCGAGAATATATATTCGGCATGGACATCGCCGCTCGTCCCTTTCATGTATCTGCAACTGGAATAATTCGAAGCCGGAACCTTGGCAAAACCGCTCCACTTCGTGCTCCCGTCCTGGGCTCTGACTGAATATCCTGTGCTGCTTTTATCGTCGAGCGTCAGTATTATATAAGGGCACACCTGACTGCCCATGCTGATGCCTCCGCCGGAGCCTTTTGTCTCACCGTTCACCATCGCCTGCATAGCGGTTCCGCCGTCATAAGGATAATCGTAGAAATAATCGCCGCAGTTCGCCGACTTGCCGCTAAGACTTAAAATAGCATCGTAAATCGCGACCCTCGCGGCGTCAATGGTTATGTCCCCGTCCAGAAGCTTGTTGACCTCCTGCATCTTGGGGTTTTCGGCATATCTGGGAATGGCATAGATTGCGTCGAACAGGTCGTAAAGCGCAACCATGTCGCGTAGGTTGTTCAGCGCGGAAAGATTCACTTTGTCCGTTTCCGCGTCCTCGCGCGCTTTCCGCCCTGCGGCTTCGGCTTCGCGCTTTTCTCTTTCGATTGTTTCTATCTTGTCCTGCGCAGACTCAAGCGCCGACTGCAATGCGTCGAAGCTAAGTCCATTACAGTAAGGTATTTTGAATTCTTGCGGCGCTGTCTTGTTGAAACTCTCGCATTCCGAAACAAGGGCTTTAAGCTTTTCCGCCCTGCTCTGCGCCAGAACGCCAAGCGGCACAAACGCCGCCGCGGCGAGTATTGTTAGAAGGGAAAGGCTATACGACGACCCCCCCCCCGTACGTATTTTGTTCGTCATATCCAATTCCTTCTTTTTTGGTTGTACGAGAGGCATTATATCACATTTTTTAGGGGGGGGGCAAGAGGAAATTTTACGAAAAAAATCGCTCTTTGATAATCATTGACAGAGCGATAATTTATACTATTATCCTAAGATAAGGACATGCGAAATGGACTATAAAAAACCGAAAATCGCCATTCTTCTTGCCGCGCCGGACAACAATTTTATTCGCGTGGACAAACGAAATAGCGAGGCCGTAATCCGTGCCGGAGGCATCCCCTTGCATATTACGCCGGACAGGATAGACGAACAGCTTGAGGAATTGAGGCCCGCGGGCTTGCTTCTTCCGGGTGGAAATTTCCCTATACCGGACGAGTACTATACCGACAAATCGGCATATCAGGACGAGCAGCCGGAACGCGTCGCGGCATACTTTACCATGGTGGAGTGGTCCAAGAAAAATAACGTATGCCTTCTGGGTATTTGCGCTGGAATGCAGATATTGGCCGCGGCTTTGGGCGGCAAGCTTTCAAGCGGCATATCAGGACATA
>JAISGI010000001.1 GCA_031263095.1 Rickettsiales bacterium
TCGGGCTTTCCCCTCGCACCCGCAACCCTTGAAATAAAGCGCCGCCGACAGGGCAAGCATGCCGCCCGAGAATATCATCATGCCCCACATTAGCTTGGGACTTATGCTCCCCGCGAAAGATAGCTGACTGCCGAATATGGCAAGCACAAGGGGCAATCCACATACTATGAAGTGAAACGCGACCGAACCCCATGTACCCGCCGCGATAAGTTTGTTTTTCATGTTTTTCTCCAAGTCGAGAGAGGGCTTTTACGCCCTCTCCAGACACCTAGCCGTTGCACTTGCCACCACAGCCGCAGTTCTTTTCCGGCGTGCAGGTGCAGTTCTCGCCGCAGGTGCACTTGGTCTCGCATTCACATTTTTCGCTCATTTTTAGCTCCTTTTTTTGTTGTTGTACGCATATCCACAGAGGATATAACATACTTATACCCCCTATTGGTATATTTGTCAAGCATATTTTTAAGGGCTTGAAAAAAGGAAAAATCCCACTATAATATACCAAACTGTGAAAAACCTGCGGTTTCCGTAGGTTTTGCACTCAAATAACCAATTGAAAAAGACAAGCGAAGCGAAGTATTTTTCAATTGAGCCCCTTGCGGCCATAGCTCAACTGGATAGAGCGTCGCCCTCCGAAGGCGAAGGTTGTGGGTTCGACTCCCGCTGGCCGCACCAACAATAAACGACCCTGACGGTCGTTTTATTTTTGGTATGGTTATCAGACATCGAACATTATTATCTTTCCCCCTTGACATATCGCCCCGTCGTGCTAGACTGCCGCCCACAACAAGGAGGCTGACATGAAAAACCTGAAACGACTTCTATCCCTCGCAACAGTCGCGCTTACCCTCGGCTGCGTAAAGGCTCCCCAGCCCGAACCGGCATACTACCGCGATTCGTACAAGTTCCGCCAAAGCATAGAAGACTTCGCCAAGGCCAATACCAAGACCGGCAACAAGATAACCAAGGAGGACATCGTAGCCAAGTTCGGCCAGTTCGACAAGGAAACGCGCACCCCTATCAACGGTAAGGATTCCCCCGTCTCCGTCTATTACAGCCAGTCCGAGGAATACGCGGGCGGCAAATACACCGGCAAGAACAACCGCGACTACTTCTATACTTTCGCGTTCGAGGACGGCCGGCTTTCATACATATTCAAACGCGGCCTAAGCTACCACATCTATACCGGGGACAAGGTTGTCAAGGTCAAGGACAGGACAAACGGCCCGGTCGAGTTCGGCATCGAACGCTCGGACAACCCGAAATGGGTATCCGGCACGGACGAGATGCTACTGACAATAAAGAAATAGTCGGCAAAGCAAGTATCCTCACGCGACCCTCTTGATAAAAGAAACAATCGCATCGTGCATTTGGTCAAGCGCGGGTTGCTCGATGGGATAATGCCCGCCGTTCCGCAAAACGACTATATCGACCGGAACATTTTTTATTCTGTCCAAGAACGGCTCGCTAAGCGCAAGAGGACTCCACCGATCGTCCTCTGGCTGGGTCAAAAGTATGGGGCAGATATTGAAATCCTCCGGCCGCGTACTGGGCGAAGGATAACAGTACGACCTTAGGAACGCCATCGTCGCACTGTTCCCGGCCGAAGTCTTGTCCCTAAGGAAAACCTTCATCGCCGCCGGATTGTTGCAAAGCGCGGACATCTTCGAGGCGACACTCATCCTCATCTTCATGCCGCCAAGCCCGATTGCGCACATAAGTTTCGTCATGGGCACGGCGATTCGACTCATGAAAATGTTGCGCGATGTCGCATCCCTGACCCTCTGATCCGACTGGTCTAGGAAAGTCATACCGACAATGCCTTTGACCTTTTTGTTCCGGCACGCGACGTGATAGGTCTCCATCCCTCCGGCGGACAGGCCGTAAAGTATGACCGGCCGCCCGTCGCGAGCGAGCTCGCGGTCGATATAGTCGCTGCCGCACGCAACCCAGTCGTCGTACGTTATAAGCGTGCCCGGCTTCACTTGCGTAAGGCCATAGGTAGGCATGTCGATTGCTACTGTCTCGAACCCGCTCTTTGCAAGCGGCCCGCCAAGTATCATGGACATCTGCCGCCCGTTCGTGCCGACGCCATGCAAAAGGATGACCTTGGCCACCGCACGCGGATTTCGGAAACAGTCGAGGTGGACATTGTTCCCCCTCCATTCCCACCATTCTTCGGTGGGGTGGTAGTCTTGTGTGAAATGATATTCCTCCGGCAGGAATTTTTGGATTTCTTTCCAAGCTGACTGTTCGCTGTAGTTCATGTTTTACCCTCCGCTCACATTATACGCTTTTGCGAGGCAGATGAGAATAAGTATATATGCCGTCGGGTTTATTTGCCGGGCTTTGAGTATGCGCCCTCTTCCGAGGAGGCCTCTTCCTTGCCCTTATTGCGGTTTTCTATCTTTTTCTGTATGCTCTTCATCTGGACAAGGAATACGTCGGAAAGCGACCGACCCATGATGCTTGCAAGGTATTGCACATTCATCCAAAGGTTGGCCATGAATATGTCGATGTCCTTGTCGGAAAGCTCGTGCTCGACGCTTGTGTATTCGTATTTTTGAAGGACGGAAAGCGACAGCGCACCAATGTCGGTAGCGATTCGCGAAACAAGGATGACCGCCTGCTGGTTCTTTTCAAGGGCAAGCAGATCCGAATTCCACACGGCCCAGTCCGATTCCATGAACGCGTCGATTGCCTCTAGGGTAAGCGTAGCTCTGCCGGTTTTTGCCATGATTGCAACCTCCTTGCTGGAATGTATGATAGCACACTCCGCACCCATTTGCAAATTGTTTCGGCTAGGAACCTATTCGTCCCTACCTCGTCTTGCCCAAGGCGTTCGAGTCGATAACGTCGCTCTTGCTTTTCGAGGCCGAAGCCTTCCATGCGGCGGATATGCCGCGCACCGCCTCATCGACCGACGGTCTCCCCTGCGGCAGCACGATGGTCCCGTCCGGCATCTCCGTCCAGGAGGCAATGCCGAGGCGGAGCAAAAGATCTTTCACACGCTCGGGCTCGGGCTTGACCGCTTTCGGGCGCCTAAGCCTGTCGTTCGCCAGCGGCTCAAGGGAATACACAGGACTCATCTGGGGCTTGCCAATACCCGCGGCATAGATACGGAACAGATTGCCAAGCTCCTCCGCGTCGCGCGCATATTCGGCCTTGTGCTGCTCCCGCCACTCGCGCCCGACGGCAAGGATAGTTTTGTCCTGCGCCGCGATGTTCTTAGGGTTTTCGTTGTCAAGCACCTGCACCCCGTCGTATGACGATTCCTTGCGCGAATATTTTTCCACAGCGAACCCGAACTTGCCAAGCGTCTTGGAAATCCACCCCTCGCCAACACGGTCGTAAGAGCTCGGCTCGCTCTGCACGCTAGCGGAGCGGACTTTGGTGAAACGCTCGTCTTTCACGCGGTTATGGTATATTTCGCCGAAGTCCACAACGCCGTTCAAAACCCGCGCCCGCTCGCTCTCGGACGATTGGGAAAGGAGCAAATCGTAATACTTCTCGTTCGCCTTGACGATTTCCTCTTCCGTATGGACAAGCTGTCCACCCCCCCCCGGGACATCCCGCCGCCAAGCAAGGCTCCACTCGCGGAAAGCCTCGGCCGAGTCCTTGTCAATCTCGCCCTTTTTCACCGCCGCGGCATAGGAATCGACAAGGTTCTCCGCAGCATAAAACTGACCCGCAGAAACATACTTGCCGTAAATCTTGCCGTCCTTCGCCTTTTCGGCATTCATCCCATACAGCGCGGGGTAGAGGGCCGGAGCCTCCTTCTCTGCACGCTTTAGAAGCGCAGCCATCCCGCCGCGTGTCGGCTCGGTGTCGAAGAATACGCCGTCGCCGACCTTTTGCCCTATCATCTTGACGTCATAGGCCGTGCGGACATAGGGCTTTGCCGCCGCGACAATTTTCGCGATTGTCGCAGCGTCCTTGTCATGCAGATATACGTTTATCGGGTCATAGCGCTTCAGCCAAGATGAAAGGTCGGTCGGGGATTTGTACGAGTCTATGTGCGCTCCGCCGTCCGCGGCTAAAATCTTGTCGAGTGCCTCGATAAGCGCGGGCGACGGCAAAACGTTCAGGGAAAGCCGACATACCACGGGCGCCTTTTTGCGCTTGACGCTGTGGCGGTAGAACCATGAGGCGGTAAGGCCGAAATCATCATCCCCGACAAACTTGCCATTATCGTCATATTCAAGCACGCCTATTCCGTTCTTCTTGTCCGGCATGCGCGCGGCCTTGCCCGTAGCGACAAGTATAGAAGAGGTCTCGGGCGAGAAATTCTTAACCTGCACGGCGGCATATATAGGGATCTTCCGCCCGCCCGCGGTAATCGGAATAGGTTCGGGCGGGTGCCTCAAGTCGCGATAGAAACGCTTTGACGCACCCTCAAGTGTCGCGACCCCGCTGTCAATCCCGCCCCACTCGCGCAGCCATTGGTTGAGTGTTTTTACCATATACTACGCCGCTCCGCGTTCAAGTTTCTGCTTTCGTTGCGCGTCAACCATGTCGTTCACCGTGAAGTTGCGCTTCACGCCCTTGTCGTGGTTTTCGACCCGCGCCCCGACAGGCATTGGCTTATTGAAAGTCCTAAGCTCTTCCCTTTCATCTGACGCGCCGGGCGGCACGACGATTCGACTGCGCGGCTTCGGCTCCTCCACTGCGGACGGCGTAGGTTCAAGTACGCCTGACGGCGCGGGACTTTTCCTATCAGGAGTCGCCTCAAGCCTGTGCTCCGCGGGCTTCTCGTCCGGCCCGCCGATAATCTTGCCGCCGATGAACTTCTTGGTCTTGTCGAACAGGGCTTTCACCCCGGCCTTGAACTCTTTCACAACCTTGCGCGCAGGAAACACGAACGGCAGCGCCAGAGGAAGATTGTTCACGAAGTCGTTCGGAACTTCATTGGGCACCCACTTTTCCCAAGGCACTTCATAGGTCGGAGAGGGATCCCACCTCTCGGGCACTGATATGCTCCACTGCCGGACGCCATGATCCCTGGTCGTATCGTATGACATCACGCCCTTGACAAGAGTGTTGGTGAACGAGTCTGTGTTGGAAAGCCCGGGCATTTCTGGCCGCCAATGATTGCGCTCCGACACGTCGAACTGGAGGCCGAATATGGTCTTCGCCTGCTCGGGCGAGGGCGGAGCGGACTTCAACCCTTCGATGAACGAGTGTATGCCAACCTTGTCCCCGCCGACGTCTATCTGAAAGTTAGGGCCCATAAGGCGCTCGGTCGCAAGCATTTTCGAAAGCATGACCGTCTCGTTTCCGGCGTCCGGCACCCACCCACCAATTTCATTGTTCGCAGGGTCGAACAACGCGGACTGGCCAAGGTTCTTGGTAATCGTGGCCGCGTCCTGCGGGCTTATCCAGCTCTGCGTGGTAAAGTTCCCCGGATACTGCGCGGCGTCATAGTCGGCAATGGTTCCGGTCTCGGCGTTGAACGTCTTGCCAGGTGCGAACATGCTGCCATTTACATCAAGGTTCTTGTCCGAACCGACCCTCATTTCGGCGAACTTTATGGTCTCCTCGTTATAGCTGCGGCCGAATTCTTCAGTAGCTTCCCTTGTCTTCACCAATTCGCCGCCTTTTATGTCGACGCCGCTCTCCTTGTGCTTGAATATGTTCCAGTCCGTATTGGCGTTGATTCCGGCGACAAGCCCGTTGGCAAGCGCGCCTCCGGCAATTCCAGCCAAGATCGGTACCGCGCCGGCGGCAATCGCTTGTCCAGTCGCGCCAAGCACAGCAAGAGGAACACTCTTGCCGTTCTCCTTGGCATCCTTGACCGCAGCGCCGATTCGCGAAATTCCGCCGATAAGGCCTTTGAGGGCTACGCCGCCAAGCACCGCGCCGCGCAGCACTGCGTTCGCCAAGCTTCCGGCCGCGCCGACTCCGGTAATTGCCGCACCGACCGACGCCGCCGCGATTCCCACATGCGCAAGGTTGGCGGGCTTTTTAAGGTAGTTCAGGAAACCTGCCTTTTCGCCCTTTTCCGCCTGCGATATTTTCCACTGGTCATAGTGGCGCTTGACGTTGGCTATGGCAAGCACGCTCGATATTGCGCCGACAGCAACCATTCCGACGCCCGGCACCGGAAAGTTGATGTGGCGTATAAGGTTGAAGCTGAACCCGAGCGCGCCGGAGGAAAGAGCCGACATGCCAAGCTGCTTCATGAAGTTTCTATTGTATGTCTTGGCAGTACGATCGGTAAAGCGGTCGCGCCAGTCGTTGCCCTTGTTCAAGTCAAGCTGCGCCGCCCTGCCGTTGGCAAAGTACATGGTGCGCAAAACGTCCGCACGCGGATTCTTTAGCTTCGTGCCCGTGCGCTCGATTACGTTTAGCGATTCCTGCAGGTGGAAGTCTTCCATATCGCCCACCGCAGAAATGGACATATCCTGCTTTCCTACGCCAAGCTTGGTAATATAGTCGGACATGAACTTTGGATCCGTGAACAGATCCGGCCGCTCGAGCCAGCCTTGGCCGACCTTGCTTGCGACCTCGGTACGCCATATCACTTCTTTAAGCTTGTCCTCAAGCATGGGCGTAAGGCTTGCCGCGTCAGTTGCGCCGGACTTGAACAAAGCCTCGTTGAACAGCTCGCCCTTGGCCACTTCCAAAAGGTGCGCACGCGCCATATCGGCATGCGCCGGAGGCACCGCAGTTCCCGCTGTCGCACCGGTAAAGCTGATGTTGTTGAGAAGTGCTTCCATCGCGGGCGTCGCGGACAGAGAGCCAAGCGTCGCCTCAAGCTCTTTTGCCCGATCGTTCAGCTTTTTCTCGTTCGCCTTGCCCGGCTTGACGGTCTCGTTCCCGGCCGCGTCGATGAACCCGTGCCGCTTGTCCCAGTCTTTGATATACTCCTCGGCCTTGCCGCGCGCGGCATTGACATTCGCGCTTCCCTTCCCGTGCGAGTCGAGGAAGTTGGCCATTTCGATGTATCCCTCCGCCGTCTGCCCCGCATTGGTGAAGTCGGCGAAGTTGAAAAGATCTACGCCCGCGCTCGCCGCCTCGTCGGCAAGCTGACCCATACGCTCGAGCACAGCGTTCCGCACGGCGTCGTTGTCGGCCTTGTTGTACGCGTCTATAAGAGCGCGCGGAGGCATAAGCATGAAGTCGCCGGCGGTCGTGACGGCCTCGGCGAACTGCTTGTTGAATTCGCGCCGTTGCGAGCCGGACAATTTCTTGTTCTCGACCTGGCGTATCTCGTCGGCAAGTTGGGCGTTTGTAAGGCGCGCGACACCGGTTCTGATTGTCGCCGCTCCGCCGCCTGAGGATATGCCGGGGACAAGCCCCATGTTCGCATATACGGCAAGCTTTATTTCATCAAGCGCGCGGCGATTCGCCTCTGCGGTTTCGCTCCGCTCGCGATAGGTTTCGGGAGTATCCATTTCTACCCCCCCCCTTGCCGGTTGGGAAACAAGTGCGCGCGAATTCGGCGGCACCACGACAAGCTGCTTGTCTTCATCGACCGGCCCATGATAGAGTATGTCGTTGACTTGCTTGTCGAGCAGGTAAGGGTCTTCAAATCTATATTCGTCGCTAATGGACGGTGGCGCCTCGGCTGTACCGACCTGCATAAATTGCGGTGCGGGAGGTGTTATAAGCTTGTCGAAAGAAATGACAAGCGGCTCCTTGCCCTTGGCAACAAGCGCGGGGTTCACGGTATTCTTAATATGTTCGTTGATATGGTCGCGCAGACGGTCGAGGTCCTCTTCAAGCGTCCTCGCGTCCCCTTCATTTGCTTGCAGTCCGCGGAGTATGTTTTTAATCCTGTCGCGCCAGCTTCCCCTGCCGTCTTCGGTCTCCTCCCCATAGTATTTTATGGTCTGCCAGGCTGCGTCGTCTTCATCGCCAAAGTTGTTCTTGACATCGGTTACTACGTCGAACATGAAGTCGTTCAGCTTTTCCGCATACTCGACAAGCGCAAGCTGCTCTCTCTCGTTCATCTTTCTCCCTCCTGTCTGGTTATATTTCCTCATTATTATATCCTATTTTAGGTGTCCATACAAATGTTTTTTCTGGACAAAAAGCATTATACCCCCCCCCGTCTTTTGTCAAGAAAAAATATGACCTTGACACATTTTGTCTAAAACAGTACGATAAAGCCATGAAACTGGAACTTCTAGCGCCCGCGAAAGACAAGGAATGCGCCCTCGCGGCAATAAACTTCGGCGCCGACGCCATATATATAGGCGCGCCCAAGTTCGGCGCACGCCAGGCCGCCGGAAATTCGCTTGACGACATAAGGGAGATTGTCGCGGCCGCGCATAAATTCTACGTCCGCGTCTATGCTGCCGTGAATACGATTCTGACCGACGCCGAAATCCCCGAGGCAAGGAAGATTATAAAGGAACTCGCCGCCGCAGGCGTGGACGCGCTTATCGTCCAGGACATGGCGATATTCGAGATGGCGCACGCCGACCCAAGCTTTCCCAAAATCCCGCTTTTTGCCTCGACCCAGTGCGACAACCGCTCGGCCGAAAAGGTCAAATGGCTTGAGGATATAGGCGCCGCCCGCGTCATCCTCGCCCGCGAATTGTCATTGGAGCAAATCGCCGCCATTGGCAAAGCCGCACCCGAAATAGAGCTCGAAAGCTTCATCCACGGTGCGCTGTGCGTATCGTATTCGGGACAGTGTTATTTAAGCGAGTACTGCGCCGGACGAAGCGCGAACCGCGGCGCCTGCGCGCAGATGTGCCGGATGAAATATACCCTCACGGATGATAAGGGCGAGACCGTGGCCGAGAATAAACATTTGCTCTGTTTGAAGGACTTTAACGCAAGCGAAAAACTGCAGGGCTTGGCCGACGCGGGCGTTTCCTCGTTCAAGATAGAGGGTCGATTAAAAGACGCAAACTACGTGAAAAACGTCGTCGCATTCTACCGGCAAAAGATAGACGCCTTCGCCAAAAAAACCTCCTCCGGCATTGTGGAATTCGACTTCACGCCCGACCCGGCCAAGTCGTTCAACCGAGGTTTCACGGAATATTTCTTGGACGGCAAACGCTCCGAAATATGGAACTTCAAAACCCCGAAACATATTGGCGAGCCAGTCGGCAAAGTCCTTAAATCCGGCCGCGCATTCTTCGAGTACGAGGGCGAACCTCTACATGCCCAAGACGGCCTCTGCTTCTTCGACGGCGAGGAATTGAAGGGCTTCCTGGTCAATAAAGTCGAGGGCACGCGCGTCTTCGCCCGCAACATGGACGGCCTGCGCCCCGGCATGAAATTGTTTAGGAACGTGGATGCGGAGTTCGAGAAGCAGCTCGCCACCTCCAAGTCTCGCCGCCGTATCCAGGCAAGCATAAAAATAACTGACGAAGCGCTGACCGCGACGGACGAAGACGGCAATATCGCAACCCTCTCGCTCGCACCGCACGAGCCCGCAACGAACATTGAAAAAATGCGCGAAACCTTCAACACCCAACTTAAAAAATCCGGCGACAGCGATTTTGCGATAAACAACGTCGAGCTGAATTTTTCCGTAGCGACGCCGTTCTTCACACTCGCGGAACTCAACGCACTCCGCCGCGACGCGCTCGCGAAACTTATGGAGGAGCGGCTCAAAAACCGCCCGCACATCGCCCCGCGTGAAATAAAGCCCGCGCCTTTCCCATATAAAACCTTGGACTACCGCGCGAACGTGTATAATAGTTTGGCAAGGAAATTCTACGAATCCTGCAGCGCGAAAGTCCTTGAAAACGCATTCGAGAAAGACAGGAAAGGACGCACGCTTATGTGCACGAAACATTGTATCAAGCACGCCCTAGGCATGTGCAAAAGCCCAAGAAATCTTACGCTTGTAAGCGACCGCGGCGACAAGTTCCCATTGGAATTCGACTGTAAAAAGTGCGAGATGACCGTCCTCGCCCCGACTCTCAAGGGCTAAAGCCCATAGGCTCGCCCGGATTTGGCTTTGAACGCTTCAAGCCACTTTACCGCCAGCGCGAGGCTGTCGAACTTCGCCGACCCGTACGGCGGTTTTTTTCCGCCGATATAAAGGGCGAGACAGTTGGATTCAAGCGCCGCTTTCACATGCCGCGTACTGTCGTCGATTGCGACCACCTGCCGCGCGCGTTCCTTCGCCGCCTGATAGTACGGAGCTTTCGAGCCGGTAATCGGCGCAAGCTCGACTTGCGCCAAGCCATGCTCTCCGAACTTGGCCTCCACCATATCCTTGAAAGCCTTGTCCGCAGCCGCATTGTACGAGCTTGACGAAAGCACGCTGACCATTCCGGGGTACATTTCGCAGAGCGATTTTAGGCCCTCCTCCGCGCCGGCAATCGGCGCCAAGTCAAGGTGCCTGCCCCATGCGAAGAACGACTCGAAAAGCTCAAGCTGATCGCGGCTCAGGTGGCCGAACTTGTACGAGGCAAGCGCGCCAAGCATAAACGGCAACGGAATGTTGGCGCCTTTCCCGTCCGGACGCCTCTCCCGCGCAAAAGCGACAAGCGCCTTGACAATGTTCTTGACGACCACGCCGTGCCAATCTACCACGAATTCGATAGGTTTCTTGTCTACCATTTCAAGCTCCACGCAAGAATTATTTTCGACAAAATACCCCCCCCCGTCCCTTTTTGTCAAGCATTTTTTGTTTTACTGCCACGCCGGTTTATGGTATTATCACTCGGGGAGGACTGATGTATGTCTGCTAAAAAAATACGTATAGGATTGTTCACAAGCGGCGGCGACTGCGCCGGCCTGAACTATGCGCTTATGGCCATAACCCGCCGCGCGATTCTTGAATATGGCTGGGAGGTCGTGGGAATCCTGAACGGCAACGAGGGTCTGGACAAGGGCGAGGCGGTAATCCTCGGCCTCGACTACCCGTGGGGCGAAACGATACGCCAGGGCGGCTCGTTCCTCGGCGCTTTCTCGCGCGCGAACAACAAGTTTAGATATAGGGGGGAGCAGGACGCCATCGGCCGCGAGAAAGCCGACGCCGTCAGAGGCATAAAGGAGCTTGGCCTCGACGCGCTTATAGGCACGGGCGGCAACGGCTCCATGCTGTTCTGGAGCAACTTCGCAACCGCCGCCAAAATACCGTTCATAGGCATACCCAAGACCATAGACAACGACACGCCCGGCACCGACTACGCAATAGGGTTCAGCTCGGCTGTCGAGCTCTGCTCCCAGATGATAGATAATATATTCTGGACGGCCAAGTCCCACCGCCGGGCCATAGCGGTCGAGGTCATGGGCCGTGACACCGGCCACCTGGCCATGCACTCCGGAGTCGCCGGCGACGCTGATATTATTTTGACGCCCGAGATTCCATATACCTTGGACGGTATTATGGAAAAGGTTGGACACGTCCGCAAAAAGGAAAAACGCGAATATTTCGTGATAGTCGTATCCGAGGGCGCTGGCGCAGAAAAGGGGCAAAAACTCGACACTTCGAAATACCTGAACTCCGCAGATTACATAGCCAAGTTTTTGGACAGTCATAACATCCTCGCCCGCGCAACATCGCTTGGCCATATCCAACGCGGCAGCATCCCGAACGCCGAGGACAGACAGCTCGCCGCAAGGCTTGGCACCTACGCGGTCGATACGCTTGCAAGCGGAGAAAGTCTAGCCATGGTCGGCACCATAAATGGCAGGCTCAAGACGACCAGCCTAAAGGGGATGAAAGAAACGACCAAATTCCTTGACCCCAAGTCCGAAATCGTCCGCGCCGCCAGGGACATGGGGATTTACGTAGGGGAGTTATAGCCTTTCACAGATAACGAAAATTCAAAAAGTCCGGCGGCATGCGCGTCGGACTTTTTGGCATTTACCTACCTTAAAAATGCAAAGCATTTTTAAGGTATTCATAGATAAGTGCAACCCCGAACCCGGTGAACCCCGCGGGCGCAGTATCCCCTTCTCCGTCCGATTCGGCGGCGCCTCCTATGTCAAGATGTGCCCAAGGCACATCGCCCACGAAGAATCGCACGAACTCCGCTCCGGACGAGGCTCCTCCATCCCGAGCATACGACCCGCCATGGTTCGGCAGGTTGCACACGTCCGCGATTTTGGATTTGTTGAGCCGGGCATACTCCTCGCCCGCGGGCATGCGCCACACCCTCTCGCCCGAAACCGCACTGGCCGCAACCAAAGCCGAAGCAAGCTTCTCGTCGTTCGAGAATAGCCCGGCGTAATGCTCGCCAAGCGCGATGCAGATTGCACCCGTAAGCGTAGCGATGTCGACAACCGCCGCAGGCTTGAACTTGCGCACGGCATAGGTCGCGCAGTCGGCCAAGACAAGCCGACCCTCCGCATCCGTGTCGAGGATTTCGACCGTCTTCCCGCTCATCGAGGTAAGTATGTCCCCGGCCTTGTACGCGCCGCCGTCGGGCATGTTCTCGACAAGGCCTATGACGCCCGCGACATTCGCCGTCGTCTTCTGCTTCGCAAGCATGCGGATAGTGGCGAACACCGCCGCTCCGCCCGACATGTCGCCTTTCATAAGGTTCATCCCTTCGCGCGGCTTGAGGTCTATCCCGCCCGAGTCAAAGCATACTCCCTTGCCCACAAGCGCAAGGTCGAACGCGCGCACCTCCGGCTTGCCCTTGTATGTAATCACAGCAACGCACGGCGGATTGACCGACCCAGAGCCTACCGCAAGCACAAGATTCATGCCAAGCTTTTTAAGCTCCGCCGCTTCGAGGATTTCCACCTCCGCGCCAAGGCTCTCCGCCTCCTTTATCCGCCGCGCGAACTCCGACGGAGTAAGTATGTTCGACGGCTCGCTCGCCAAATCGCGCGCAACCTCGACCGCCTCGACAAGCAGACGCATGTCTTTCGATTCCGACGCCGCAGCAAGTGGATCCGAGGTAATAAAAGTAAGCGAGGCCGCCCGCTTGCGCTCAAGCGTGATGTACTTGTCGAACCGGTACATTTTAAGGGCTAGCGCATAGGCAAGTTGTATCAGCTCCGGCCGCGGAATATCTATATCGACCGCAATGTCCGCCACGTCGAGGGTAGAGAGCGCCTTGCCGATTGCGCCACCGATTTTGCGCGCCTGAACCTCGCCGCCTCGCTTGCCAAGCCCGGCAAGAAGAATGCGCTCCGAGTTGATGTACAAAGTCTCCCCAACCTCGCCCTTGAACGTGGAATTCGCCGCCGCCCGCGCGAGTATCTCTTCGCCCAAAGTCTCGCCAAGCCACACGCCCTTGACCGTCGCCTCTATGCCCTTTTTAATCGAGTTCACAAAATTTATGTTCATTTTCTGCTCCTAGTGTTTCAAAAGTTTTTCCGCGGCCATCACCGCTTCGTCCGTAATCTTGTCGCCCGAAATTATGCGGGCGATTTCCAAGACTCTACATCGCTCGTCAAGCTGGGCCACCTCGGTAATCGTACGCCCTTTTTCCTCGGAAAAGCTTTTCGACACTTTGAGATGATGGTCGCCGAACGAGGCCACCTGCGGCGAATGCGTGACCACAAGCGTCTGCATTTTCGAGCCCAGAAGAGCAAGCCTCTCACCCACCGCCGCGGCAGTCGCGCCCGAAATTCCGGTATCCACCTCGTCGAAAATCATGGTAAGCGACGGCGCGCTTGATAACAGCACTACCTTGATTGCAAGCACCAAGCGCGCAAGCTCGCCGCCCGAGGCCGTCTTGTGCAAAGGCCCCGGCTCCTGCCCATAGTTGGCCGCGCCCACGAATACGGCGGAATCGACGCCGGACGCGCTCGCCGCCGCCTCTGAAACGCGCACTTCGACCGTCGCCTTTTCAAGTTTCAATGGAGGAAGCTCCGCCATCACGCGCGCGGATAGTTCAGCCGCCTGCGCCCTACGCGCCACTGAAAGCTCGCCCGCAACTTTCATGTACGAAGCCTTGGCTGCCTCCGCCTCCGCACGTTTTACCTTCAAAACCTCGTCCGAATTATCTATACTTTCCAGCCGCACCGCCATAGTTTGCAAAAGAGCGGCAAGCTCGTCAGGCTGACACCTGTGCTTGCGCGCAAGCTCGCGTATCTTGAAAAGCCGTTCCTCCACCGCCTCAAGCGTGGCAGTGCCGCCCCCACCAGCCGACATCTGTGAAAGCCGCTCGAACGCGTCGCCAAGCGCGGCCGAAGCCACCTCAAGTTGTGCCGCGGCCTCTTTCACGCCCGGCAGGTCGGAAACGCGGGCAAGCTGGGCAATCGCATCGTTGATGAACCCCTCCGGCACGCCGCCATAGCGCATAAGCTTGCCACACGCGTCCGAAACCGCCGTCGCCGCCTTTTCCGAGGACATGAGCGAACGGCGTTTAAGGTCAAGCTCCGCTTCCTCGCCCGCAACCGGCGCCACGGACTTGAGTTCGTCATGGTTATAGCGCAGATAGTCCTCGTCCCGCTTGGCCGCCGCGAATTCGTCCTCAAGACGCGCGGCCTCTTTTTCAAGCTCGCGCCAAGCGCTGAACGCCGCCCGCACCCGCGAAACAAGCGCCCTGTTCCCGCCATATTCATCAAGGATGGCCAAATGCGTCGCAGGGTTGAGTAAGCTCTGGTTGTCGAACTGGCCATGAATCTCGACCAAATGCTCGCCAAGGGATTTAAGGACGCCAAGGGAAACCGGCGCGTCATTCACGAAAGCCTTGCCCTTCCCGTCCGCGCCAAGCACGCGCCGCACTATAATCTCACCATTTTCCGCTGCAAACCCGTTTTCAGCCAAAACGCCAAGCGCCGGATGACCAGCTCCGACTTCGAAAGTAGCCGCGACACTCGCCGCCTCCGCCCCTTTCATGACAAGCGAGGCGTCCGCTTTCGCACCCAACACGAACGAAACCGCATCCAGAAGTATGGATTTTCCTGCACCCGTCTCGCCTGTAAGAACGGTCGTCTTGTGCCCGAACGACAAATTCAAACCCTCTATAAGTATAAAATTCTTGATGACCAGAGAACTAATCATAAACATCCAGCCTTTCCAGCCGATTGTAAAGCAATCCCGCCCGGTTGTAAAGGGCAAAAAACGCTTGACATTCGACAAAATAGAAATTATCGTCTACTAATCATGTTGCATAAATGGATAAAGAAAGCTCTTTTCATAGGCCTGCTGGGATTCTCGCTTGTCGTCGGCCCGGCAAAGTTGCACGCGAAAGTCGATGATAGACCAGCTACGCCCGACCGCTACTCGATACTTATGGACTTCGAGGGATTCAAGCCGGGAACGGACTGGACTGTCAACCCCGACGGAGGAGGACGGTCATTTGGCCCGTTCCAGCTGCACATGGGAAAGGACGGCCAGTTCCAGTATTTCATGAGGTGGCTGGACGCAATGGGTTCGCCCTACCACGCAAGACTTTCCGCAATGCTCTACCTCCCACGGGCCGAGTTCAAGCGCCAGTCCGAAGAAATGTTCAAATCCGAACCCGAAATCTTCACACTGATGAAGCTCTACATCTCAAACGAATTCTGGACCAAGATGGATCAGGTCAAGGAACGTACCGGCGTCGATTGCAGAGCGCGGGGCGAAGTCGCGATAGGCTACCTCATGTGCCTGTACAACAACCGCAACAACGATATATTCAAGGTCATGACGGAAATGGTGGAAAAGTACGGCGGCTCCGCGACGCTGAACGCCATGGACGACCACGCATTCATGGAGCTTCTGGGCGCGTCCACCTCCGGCGTGCTGGACACTACGCTCGAGGGCAGAAAACATAAGAAGTCCGTCATCAGAAACTTCCAAAGGATTTACGATACCTATTCGCCCGCTACAGTCGAAATAGAGCCAGAGCCAGAACCGGAACCCGAACCCGAGCCTGAACCTGAACCGGTCGAAGTAAAGGCCGAGCCCGCGCCGCTGCCCTCGGGCGCACTCGATATTGCCAAACCTAAGCCGACAAAGCAGGATATTGCCAAGCCACCGCAGCCGTTTGCCCCTCCGCCGCGCATGCCGCAACCGGAAGTTCAGTCGCTGCCCACGGGCCGCGGCCTGCTTAGACGGTGCGAGGAAATCCGCGCCCGCAACCTACTCGCCAACGCTCTTTCGCGCTAGCTTGCTTTGAGTACGGTGTTGATGATTTTGACCGTTTTCAAACCGGCAATGACTTGGTTCAAATGCTCGACATTCTTCACGTTTATGGTGATAAGGAACTCGATGAAATCGCTTGTCTTGGTCGCGACTTTGATGTCGTCGATAAGCGCGTGGCTCTTTGCAAGCACCATGGTTATCTCGTTCAGCGCCCCAACCTCATAGCTCGACATGACCGATATTTTGGTCGAGAAAGACGAGCTCTCCAGCATGTTGCAGTCGTCCCATGAAATGCCGAAGACCTTGCCTGCCTCTCCTCGGTATCTGTCAAGCGTACGGCATGCGGCCTTGTGCACGGAAATCCCCTTGCCCGTGTGCACCACACCGCATATTTCGTCCCCCGGCACCGGACAGCAGCACCGCGCGAAGTATATCGGTATGTTGGCGAAGCTCTCCGCCCGCGCGAACTCGAGCGGACGCTTGCGAACCTCGCGCACGGGCTCCTTCTTCCGCCTGCTCTCGGCGAACTCCGGGTAAAGCGCGGCAAGCACCGATTCGGATGTTATCTCGCGCGAGCCGACAAGAAGGAAAAGCTCGTCCTCGGAATTCGCGGCGAACTTGCCAAGTATAGGGTCGAGGTCGCGCGCCCGCAGGGTCTTTCTATAGGCTTCGAACGCCACGGCGACCAACTGGCGACCGTATGCGATGGTCGAGTCGCGCTCGCGCGTCTTTAGGAATTTGCGTATCGCGCTCTTGGCTTTCGAGGACACGACATACCGCTCCCACTCGGGCGACGGCGTCTGGTTTTTCGAGGTTAGTATCTCCACCTCGTCCCCGGTTTTAAGCTCCGTGCGGATATTCTTGATTACCTTGTTGATTTTTGCACCGGAACAGGAATTCCCTATGCTCGAGTGGATTTCATATGCGAAGTCAAGCGCGGTCGAGCCAAGCGGCAACGCAACTAAATCGCCCGTCGGCGTGAAACAGAATATCGAGTTGAGATACGGGACAAGCTGGGTCTTCTCGATTATTTCCGACGGCGCCGATGCGCCCTTGATAGAATCTAGAACGTTCCTAAGCCACATGAAGTCGCCGCTCTGGATGTCCCTTTTTCCCTCCTTATAGGTCCAGTGCGCGGCATATCCGTATTGCGCCACCCTGTCCATTTCTATGGTGCGGATTTGAATCTCGACCCGCTTGCCGCCCGGCCCGATTACGGTAGTGTGCAAAGATTGGTACTTGTTCGGCTTCGGACGCGAAATATAGTCCTTGAACCGGTTCGGCACAAGCTTGAACGTCGAGTGTATCATGCCCAGAACTTTATAGCAGTCCTCCACACTCTCGACAATGAAACGGAAAGCTACTATGTCGAAAATCTCGTCGAAAGTCTTGTTCTTTGCCTGCATCTTGTACCAGATGGAGTAAGGCGATTTTTCCCGCCCAAACACCTGTACCTTGATTTTGTGCTTGAAGGCAAGCTGGACAAGTTCGGAAACTATGGGCGTGATAAGCGCCTCGCCAGCACGCTTCAAGCTCTCGAGCTTTTCCGATACGAAATGATGCTCCTGCGGCTGCAGCTCCTTGAAGCAGATGTTCTCCATCTCCATCTTGATGTTGTCCATGCCGATTCGCTCGGCAAGCGGGACATAGACAAGCATGGTCTCGCTCGCGATTCGACGGCGCCTGTCAACATCCGGAATGAAGTGCAGGGTCTGAATGTTGTGGTGCCTGTCCACAAGCTTGATGATAAGAACGCGTATGTCCTTTGCCGCGGCGATGACGAAATTGCGATAGTTCTCGGCCTGTACCTTGGCGGATTTTATGTTGAGCAAACGCAGTTTCGTAAGACCTTTGACAAGCTCGGCAACCGACGCGCCGAATAGCCCCTCGATTGTGGCCGGCACCACGTCCGTGTCTTCTACTATGTCGTGCAACAGGGCGGCGATTACGGCATCGACGTCCATCTCGTACTGCTCGGCGCAGACAAGCGCGACGGTTAAAGGGTGGAGGAAATAGTCCGAACCGTCCTCGCGCTTCTGCCCCTCGTGCTTTTTCTGGGCAAAGGAATAGGCAAGCTCAAGCCGCGCCCTGTCCGACATCGCAAGCGACGGCGAGTACGAGGCGACAATATCGACCAAATCCGTCTTGGTTATCATAACGGGATTCTATGCCCGAAAAAGGCCAAAGTAAAGGCTTTTAAGCGACCGTCTTAAAGTCTTTCCTCTCGACGAAAGCTTTGAGCGTGGCAAACGCGCTAAGGTGTATCCTCTCGTCCGCTTCGCGGCTGTTGAACGCTATGTGCGGGGTCAGGACAACGTTCGGGAATTGGATAAGTCGCTGGTTCACAAGGGAATAGAAGTTGTACTCCTTGTCCGCCTTGCGCGCTGCCTCCAGGTTGCCTTTCAGGATTACGTCCTCATAGTCAAGGACGTCAAGCCCCGCGCCGCCCACCTGGCCGGACACAAGGGCGTCGTAAAGGTCGGCCGTATCGACAAGCTCGCCGCGCGCGGTGTTGATTATGATGACCCCGCGCTTCATCTTGGCAAGCGATTTCGCATTCACAAGGTGATGGTTCTCCGGCGTCGCCGGACAGTGCAGGCTTATCATGTCCGACTCTTTGATAAGCTTGTCGAGTGGCACATATTTGACAATCCCCGCCTCCTCAAGCTCCTTGTTTGGATAGATGTCATAGGCGAGAGCCCGCGCACCGAATCCTTTCGCAAGCTTGGCGAAATGCCGCCCGATTGCACCCGTCCCGATGACGCCGATGGTCTTGCCGTAGATGTCAACCCCTTCGTCCTCGGCCACGTTGACGAACCCACGCCTAAGCTTGAGGTTGGAAAAGTGAATCTTGCGCGCAATGTCGAGAAGCAACCCGAATGCAAACTCCGCGACCGTGATTTCCCCGTACCCGACTACGTTCGCAACCTTGATTTTGTGCGCTTTGCAGTACTCGACATCCACGTTGTTGTACCCGGTCGAGCGGGTCGAGACAAGCTTCAGCTTCTTGAACTTGCCAAGCAAATCCGCAGTCAATCGGGAATATACGAAGGTCGAAATCGCCTCCGCGTCCGTGTATTTGTTTAGATCCGCCTCGGCCACGTCGTTCAGACTCGAGGCAAGCATTACGGTTTCTACCCCATGCGCAAGCTTGTGCCGCCGGAAAAATGACTGGGTGTATTTCGACGCGTCGCAGAACAGTATTTTCATGTGTTTCCTCCAACCGCATAATACTATACCAAAAAAGTTGCAAATTTGCAACAGGTCGTTTATAATTGAAGCGGATTTTTTGGAATAAATGCAATGATGCCGGTCAAGTGTCTAGTGGTCGTCCCCACCTATAACGAAGCGGGAAATATTCTAAGGCTTATAAAAGAGGACCTGAAGGTCGCCCAAAACCTAGACATCCTGGTGGTGGACGACAATTCGCCCGACAACACCGGCGATTTGGTCGAGCGTGCGATTCCCGAATTCAAGGGTCGCGTCCACCTTATGCGCCGCGCGGGCAAGCTTGGCCTCGGCACCGCATATATAGCGGGGTTCGAGTGGGGGCTCGCGCGCGGATACGACGTGTTCATAGAACAGGACGCCGACTTCTCCCACACCCCGCATTATATAAGGGACATGTTGCGCGAAGTCGAAAACGGCTGCGACCTCGTAATCGGAAGTCGCAATATCAGGAGCGGCGGCGTTGTCGGCTGGGGCCTCGGGCGCAAGATTATAAGCCGCGGCGGAAGCCTTTACGCCCGCACGCTGTTGCTGACCAATATAAAAGATTTGACGGGCGGCTATAATTGCTACACAAGACACGCGCTCGAAACTATAAATCTTCCAACTGTTATGAGCAACGGCTACGTATTCCAGATAGAAATGAAGTGGCGCGCCGCGCTCGCCGACCTCCGCATAAAAGAAATTCCGATAATCTTCCCCGACCGCAAAATAGGACAAAGCAAGATGAGCAAGAAGATTTTTGTCGAGGCTATGCTCAAGGTCTTGCTTATGGCATTCCGACGCGGGAGAATAAAGGGCATGCTGAAAAAATGAACTTCAAGCGCGCGACCTGGATTCTGCTTGCCGTATTCGCCGCGCTCCAAATCGCGCTGATGCCGTTCATAGAATCCAACCTCGACGACCCATATTATGCGGTATGGGCGCAAAGACTCGACTGGAGCTACTTCGACCACCCGCCGATGATAGCTTGGCTTGCGCGCGCCATGGGGGGGGGTATTCAGGGAACTCGCCTAGCCGCGCTCGCCACGCTGCTGATAACGATGATCTTCATGGTCAAGACTATGCGGGTTTTCAAGGCCTCGGACAAGAGCGTTTTTTATACGCTTCTCGCGTTTTCGGCATGCCCGACCGTGTTCGTCCGCAACACAATGAACCCCACGCCCGAGCGTCCGTTTTTGATGTTCTTCGCCATCGCGTTCTACGCATTCGCCAAGCTTTATACGACCGACAACCGCAAATGGTGGTACGCCATCGGCACCGCCGCAGGCCTTGCTTGCTTGAGTAAATATACCGGCGCGCTGATATATCTTTCCCTCCTCGTCGCGCTTGTCGCGGACAGGAAATTGCGCGAACAGTGGCAGCATAAGGAGCTCTACCTCGGCGCCGCGCTATCGACGGTTTTCCTGCTCCCGATTCTGGTTTTCAATATAAGGATAGAATTCGCACCGTTCATGCTGCACCTGAACCGCACCGAAACTTTCGGATTCAAATGGTATAGGGCGCTAAGCTTCTTCCCCGAGCAGCTTGTTGTCCTGACGCCGCTGTATTTCTATCTGCTGATACGCGCGCTGAAGAGGAATTGGGCGAACGCGCGCCCTATGGTATGGTTCTTCCTCCCTACCATGACATTCTGGAGCATTCTAGCATTCAGGGTAATGGTCGGCTCCACCTGGGCATTCTCCGCCTACCTGCCGCTGTTCGTTTTATACGCCTCTACCCGTCAGGATAAGCCGACAATGCTCGAGAAAGTCGCCCTATGCTTGGCCGTTATATCGACTATAATGTATATTTACTACAAGACTAATATGAGGGTCGAGAAAAACCTCGACCTTTCGGACAAAGTTTGGAGCCTCGCAGCCAACCGCATAGCGATTGAGCAGGACGCACTCGGCAAGAGCTGGGAGCTGGCCTCGAACTCATACGGCTTGGTTGCAAGAATCAAGCTCCGCCTGCCCGAGCGCGAGGTGTATTCGCTGACCAAACACCCGGACGAGTTCAATCAGGTCTGGCATCGCGACATAAACTTGCAGGGAAAAAATTTCCTATATATCACGCCAAAGGGAGGCAGCTTCGCCGACCCGATAAAACGCATAGACGCAAGGGAAATAAAGCCCTACCGCACCATAATCGTCCCCTACCGCGGCTTGAAACAGTATATAGAGCTCTACAAAATCGAGGGTTACGAAAGTTTGAAATAAACCTACTTCCGCCTAAACGTAAGAAAGTTGTTGCCTAAAAAATTCAACACCATCGCGACTCCGATTCCAATCGCCTGAGAATAAAGCGAGGTGATTTTCGAAACGGTGTGCACGTTCAAAATCTCCGCGCTCCAAACGAAAATAAAGTTAAAAAAAGCGACGCTGAACAGCGAGGGCATAAGGTATTTTTCGCTAAACCACAAAACACCGATATTGACAAGCAGCGCGCATGACGACACCAGCATGAACTTCAGGTACAGTGCCCCGCTCCGCGCTTTTCCTCGATCGGCGAACACCCATATCCGGTTGAATACATAGTTGAACGACGCCGCGATTACGAACGCCAATGCACTGGCCACCACCGCGCCGACTCCGATTCTGTATTGCAAAATAGCGAAAGCGAACAGGTTGACAAGCGTGCCGCACCCACCGACAATCGCGAATTTTATGAACCGCTTCATTGCTTCACCCCTCTGTACCCATGAAGTTTATAGTAATGAAACGTCCGCGAAAACCAAGGATTATAGTCGAAAGTTTTCGTTTCCAAAAGCTCGATTCGGGCGGCGTCGAACATACCGGGCCCCGACTTCGCATCCTTCCCTCCAAACACAAGAATTACATCCTTACCCACAAGCTCGGACGGCGGATTCCATAATTGGAACTGATCCCTCTTGCGCCAGTCGAGCGAGTAAATCTCGCGATTCGGGAGATAAAAGGAAAGCATGCCGGTCGCACGGTACCGCGGCGTTCCGACAGGTTCATAAGACCACCGCGCCTGCAAATATTCGGCCGCCTTATCCCACGAATGGAAATCCAAAAAGCCGGAAGAATCTCGCAAACGCACGCCGAAAGGATAGGCGTAGAAAGCAGTACCGATAACGCTCGCCGTCGCAGTAAAAACAAGCGCTCGCCTACTCCATTTCGCGATTTTCGCCCGCGCGCCATAAAGGATAAGGAACACGCACCACACCGCCGCCCACCAGTTTTGCATCGCCCCCGAAAAAAACAAAGTCACAGCCGAAAAGATAATTATGAAAGGAGCCGCAAAACTTATCGTCGCGCGCCCGACCTCGCTCGAACGCTCTTTCCACGCATTGCGCGCAAGCATGATTGGCGCGAAAATCCCCATGATAAGAATCTGGTTCCCGATGAAATTGAGAAGCGCTATCGGCCGGAAACCCAAGCTTTCTTGCCGTTCGACAAGGTGGTACGAAAACGACGCAAACCCGTTCTCCATGTTCCAGATAAGGGGCGGCGCCACACCCAAAAGCCCGATAATCGCGCCGATATAAAGCCACGGCGACCTCCACTGCGCACGCATTTTTGGAAGCACGAACATGCACGCAAGCAACGCCGGATACAGCAGAATCATCTTGTACTTCGCATTAAATCCAATCGCCGCGATAACGCCGAGGGCAAGCCACCACCGCCCGTTCCCGCTCTCATACAGCCGCGAAAAACAGTAAAACGCAAGCAGCCATAGGAACACGAACGGCACGTCCGGGTTGACCGCTTTTATGCCGAACGAGGAAGCTATCCAAGGCATGAAGTTGAAAAACGCGACAGCGTAAAATGCGCCCCGCTCCTCGCCTTTCCACGCCCGCACGCACTTCCACATGACAAGCGACGACAACGCGTAAAGCAGGATTGCAGGCAGCTTGACCGCAAACGTATTCCACCCGAAAACTTCGGCCGACGCACGGATTGAAAGCGCCAATAGTGCAGGATGATCGTAATAGGAAAGCTGTAAATGCCGCGCCCACATCGCATAATATGCGGGCGCTCCGTCAAGGCCAAGCACGGCCGCAAGCGCCATCCGTGCGCAAGTCAAAATCCCGACCAATAACAAAGCCCGCCTAGCCCAGATATTCATTTTCGCCTCTCGAAATTGTTGATTATATAGGAAAGCGGTACGACGGTAAAACCACGCTCGCCCGCGCTCGCAAGCCAGTCGCGAAGCAGTCGTATCGTGTTCGTCCTCGGATGCCCGATTGCAACCGCATACCCGCGCTTCTTCGCAATGGATTCCAAAAGCGCGAACTGAGCAAGAATATCCGAGGGCTCGGCGCTATCGTCAATGAACACGTCCCGCACAGCGTACGGCATGCCAAGCCCGGCCGCAATCTTCCGGGTCTTGGTGCGCGGCGAGGTAAGCGAATCCACGAACGCCAACCCAAGACGGTCAAGCTCCGCCATAAGCGCCTCCATCTGCCCCGCATCCGCCGTGAACTTGCTCCCCATGTGATTGTTGATTCCGATGAAGCCGCGCGTCCCGCCAATCATTTTTTTAAGCAGTGCCACATTCTCCGCCGCCGAATTCGAGGTGGCAAGATACGCCGGCCCATAGTCGTAAGTATCCGACATCGCCTCCATCGGAACATGCAGCATGACTTCCTTCCCGGCCTCCCGCGCACCGTCGATTTGGGCTTGCAAATTCGGCGCATAGGTCAGGTACGAAACGTCCAGCGGAGCAGAAAACGCAAGCACCTGCGCGCTGCGTATCATATCGACCCCCATGTCGTCGATGATGAAGGCGACCATAGGCGGCTTTACATCATAAGGCGCGGGCAAAGAGAATTCCTCGAACGCGCTCACATCGCGCACGACCTCCTCCGGTGCGCTCAAAATGGACGCGACTTCCGATACGGCCGGAGCCACCTCGGTTTTCTTGACGGCAAGGGAGGAACGCGACCCGCTCTTCATCATCACGCCAAGGCTGACTCCGAAAACAAGGATAAGCGTCGCCACGACCAAGCACGCCGCAGGCGTAAAGCCAAGCGCGCGCAGAAATCCCGCGAAATTTTCCCCGTTTTTGCTCATCCTTAGGATTGTATAACAAAGCTTGGAAATGGACAAGGAAAAATCAAACGAAAAAAGCCGGGCTTCCCCGGCTTTTTCAATCGAGCCTGTAAAGGGCGCTCGTCATGGTCGAGCCATAAGCGGAAACCATGTCTTGTAAGGTAATACCGGGAGTCAAAATCCCGTTGTCATTGTGCACTCTGTCCGTACCCGAACCCGAATGTCCGCCCTGATACGCGGGAGTACTTATGACAGTGGAGGTTATAACGCCGCCCCAGTCGCTCATGCAGCTTCCGGAAAAGTCGGAATCTATCGCCATGACGCCCGAGGCATAACTCCCGGCGCTCGCCGCACGAAAGGAATCCATCCGATACACTCCCGGCGTCAAAGCTACATTCGAATTGTCGCACTCGGCAACGCGTACCCACCGCCCGACAGCAGGTACGCCAAGACACGCCTTGGCCTGCTCAAGGGTCATGACCTTGTTGTATTGGCAATCTGCAACGGCCCCTGGTTGGCATGCTCCGGGTATGGCGCAGGCAGTACAAGTATAATAGTTTGAAGATTGAGAGTTGTTGGCAGATAGTAAGAGAAGCGCAATAGCTAAATACTTATTTGCCCCCCCCCGTACACTTTTTGTTCATATATAACATTATGTCTTTCTCCTTTGGTTAGACAAGACTATTATAGCACAAATAACTGAAAAATAAAAACAAATATTTTTCAATTGAGTTAGATTAGAATGAAAAATCTTTATATTTGAACCGCCGCCGAGCTTCTTTCGTCGCCTCGGACACGTCGAACAAACGCTGCCTCTGGGACTGGAGCGTTATCTTGCCGAACTCGGCCGCAAGCTCCGGCGAGAATTCGTCCGCAGTGTCCAGAACCCAGCGGTTCGGCGGCACGTTCGGCTCGCCGTACTTCATGACAAGGTTGTACCAGAATGCGCGCCGCCGCTCGTCCCTCTGGTATTGGAAGTTTTTCGAAGTTCCGACACGCTTGTTCACCTCGTTATTATACTCGACTTTCCAAACGATGTGGCCGGTAACCGGCGAGGTGAAGAACACTTCCATCGTCTCGCTCGTGTCGTTTTTTTTGAAGAAGAGCTGCGAAACATAATGCATCTTGTCCTTTTTTGCAAGCCCCTCGATACAACCTTTTACCGCCTCGGGCAGATATACGTTGCGCTCCCTGCACACGGCGTCATAGTTGAAAGCCATGTACTCCGGAATGTTGTAGTCCGTGCGGTAGAGCACGAATTTCTTGTCCTTCGCCGCCTCGCGCACCTTGTCGTAATCCATGTCGAGCGTCACTCCACCGACATCAAAGGACTTCACACGCTCGTTCACTCCCTCAGGCGTTCCCTCGTCCTCGTCATATTCGGAATAGTCCTCGACCTCCATCTCGTCGTCGGTCGGAAAGCCGTCGTCTTCATCCTCCTCTTCTAATTCGTCCTCGTCCGCATCGACAACCTCCTGCGCACGCACAGGAACGAAAGCAAATAGGAGCAGCAGAAGCAAAAGGAACCGCCTCACACGACCTCCCCCGCATATTTGCCGATACGCCGCACGTGCCTCTCCTCGTTTGAAAATGGGGTCGAGAGGAATACCCTAAGGAACTCAAGGTTCTGCTCATCCGAAAAGTAGTCCGCGGAAAGTATTGCGACGTTCGCATCCTCATGCTCCCGCGCAAGCCTGGCCAAGTCTAGGCTGAACAAAAGCGCCCCGCGAATGAAAGGGAACCGGTTCACAGCCATAGCCATGCCTTGCCCGCTCCGACAAGCAAGCACGCCGTAAGCACCCGGGTTCTCGCGTATGAATTCCGCGACCTTAAACGCGAAGTCGGGATAGTCCGACGATTCCTCGCCATAAGCACCCACATCGACCATTCCCCCGATTCGGGATTTCAGGAACTCTTTAAGGCGATACCCGCCGTGGTCGGAACCTATGACGATAGCCGCCATTACTCTCTCCTTTGTTTAAGGTCTCCGTTTATATACGCTCCGTTCTCTATTGAAATATCTTTATGAGTGATGTTCCCGTTTATCTTCGCCGTCGCGCCAAGCCATACCGAGGAGGCGACTATGTTCCCGTCTACGGTACCATAGACGGCGATTTTCTCGGCATGCACGGCCGAGGATTTTATGCGCCCGTTGATTCCGATGACGATTGTCTTGGCGCTGACCTCTCCCTCGAGCGTCCCGTCTACGTAAATCTCGTCATCGGATTTTAACGAGCCTTTAATAACGGTAGCCGAGCTGATAAGACTCGACGGAGCGATTTTCTTGGTAAATCCGAACATTATTGCATAGCCTCCGCTTTGATGAACGCATAGGGGTTTAGGGGCCGCCCATTATGGCGCAGCTCATAGTGCAGGTGAGCCGCCGTCGAACGCCCGGTCGAGCCGGCCAAGCCTACTTTCGTGCCCTCCTCTACCATGTCGCCCTTGGCAACCGAAATCTTGCTCAAATGCGCATAAAGGGTCGAAAATCCCAACCCGTGATAGACCTCGACCGCAAGGCCATAATCGCCGCGATTCCCAACCTGCGTCACCTTTCCCTTCGAGGTGGAATAAAGCGGCGTCCCGGTCTTTCCGGCGAAATCTATGCCCGTGTGCATAGCCGGAGTGGCGAAAAACGGGTCGTCTCGCACACCAAACGAGGAGGTTATGCGCATGTCTCCCTTGACCGGCACGCCAAGCGGCAACATGCCCGTAGCCTTGGAAAGTCCCTCCCAAAGGTTCACTTTCGCCGCAGCGTCCTTGAACCGCCGGCTAAGGTTCTCGTCCATCAGGTCGATAGTTTTGATGGGCACGAACCGCCCGCCAAGCCCCTCTTCCTTCTCGCCTCGCGCCTTTTCGACCAAGTTGCGGCGGTCTTTAAGATTCACCTGCGAAAGGATTATATCGACCTTGGAAAGGGTCTTCTCGATTTCGCCAAGCTTCCCGTCCGCAAGGATTACCACCTTGTCGATAATGTTTGCCTGAAGCTCGGCCATGTCGTCGATAGAGGTTTCCAAAAGGGAATTGCGCTTTTTGAGGAACACGTTCTCGTTCAAGACGATATTTTTTTCAAGCTCCGCCTTGGTCGACCCGTACCCGGCGGACGACGACGTAGCCCAATTCGCGTTCTTTGCATACTCGGACAGGTTCTCGCCCACGAACTTCAGCTCGGCCGAAAGCAAACGCCTCTCCTTGGCTATTTTTTCCCGGTCTTTTTTCGAAATTTTGCCGGTTTCAAGGAGCATTTCCGCAATCTGCGCATGCTGCTTCTCCATCTTCTCGTTGATTGCCTCGATTGTGTCGCGGTAGGCGCGTATGTCTGCGACCGTCGCGTTAAACTTTTCTTTCGCGACAAGCACCTGCTTGTCCTTGGTTTCAAGGATGTGCGCGGTGGAAAAGTATATCCGGCTGACATGCGCCGTCCAAGCCAAAAGTAGGATGAAAAGAAGCGTCGCGACCGCTACCAGAGCGCCGGAAAACCGTACACTCACGAACCGTCCGTTCTTTGGGACAAGGAAAGCCCTATCCTTGAATACGGCGGAAAATGCGGCGCGGACACGCTCGAAAAACGTCCGCGCGAAAGGATTTTTCTTTAATGCAATTTTGCTCATCTCGGGCCAATTATAACAGGAAAAACAAGGAGGTCAAGTGATTTAGACTTGCGCTCGAAATCCCTTGCATTTTGATATTTTCCCTGTATAATCCGGCGAAGTGGCCAAGGTCAGGTAGCTCAGTTGGTAGAGCAATAGACTGAAAATCTATGTGTCGACGGTTCGATTCCGCCCCTGACCACCATTTTAAGGAATTCAAATGTCCGTCCTGATAAACTTCAAGATATGCTCCAACGATTCGCCATGCAACGTGCCTCCGGTATGCCCGACGGGCGCGGTGTGGTGGGACGCAGCGGACAGGACGCTTAAAATCGACAATTCGAAATGCGTATCCTGTGGAGCATGTGCCCGCGCATGCCCCATAGCCGCGATTCGCGTGGCCAAGACCAAGGCCGAGTATGATAGGATAAAGGCCGAGCTTGACGCCGACCCCCGCCGCGTCGAGGATCTGAAGGTCGACCGCTACGGCGCCGGAGCTTTCTCCGATCCGACGCTCCAGCCGCAAGAGGCCGAGGAGTTTGTCGCCGAACACTCGCGGGGGGGGGTGGTTTGCCTCGAGCTTCAGATGCCGTACGAGGATATGCCCTGCCACCTGCTCTCGATCCCGATGGCCGAGCTTCTGGACTTGGGCAAGATAACCTACCGCGCCGTCGCGCACGACAAGGAACTCGCGGCCAAGTACGACGTCGCCGACACCCCCGCGCTGGCGTTTTTCAAGGACGGCGCCCAGATTGGCAGGATAGAGGGCTACTACGAGGATAACCCGAACGAAAAATCCTACCTCATCTCGCAGATAAAGAAGATCCTGGGCTAGCGCCATCGTCGATAATGATTTTCATGGCTTTGACCTTAAATGAACTTCGAATTCACGACTTTCCACACAAGGAAAATGAACGCGGCCCAAAGGAAATAAAGAAGTACGTTCTCAAGCATGCGGCAAGCATATCCACCACCTCGCGTGATGTCAAACTATAAAAGCTAAGCTGTGAAAAAATCGGGGTTCCCCCGGTTTTTTTACTCATATATCCCAAATAAAAAAGCGCGCAGCGATTTTTTATTTGATTACCACTCGCCGGTTGAGCTCGTTCCGAACGCCCGCGCCAGTTTGGACTTTGAGGTCGCTCTCGGCCATGGCCTGGATGATTATGCGCGATTTCTCGACGCCGCGCTCCTCAAGCACCTTGGCGACATTCACCGCGCGCCGATTCGAAAGGTCAAGGTTGTGCGCATGAGTCCCACTAGTGTCAGTGTGCCCCTGCACTACGATGTTCTCCTCCGAAGCAAGCGCCTTGGTCGTAACATCGGCAAGCTCGGGCATGTACTTGCCCCTTACATTGTCCCTATCCCATTCGAAATAGAGCTCGTACGGGAGCACGTCGCTCGATTCCGCCACGACAGGAGTCTCGACATAATCGGTCTCCTCGATTACCATGAACCCGCTGTCCGCAAGAACATCTTCGTCCTCGAGATAATCCTCGTCTTCCTCTTCGTACTCTTCTTCATCCAAAGGCTCCTCGCCGTACACCTCTTCCTCGGCGTACTCGGCCTCGACAATAGTAGCAGGAGCGGAAACTACCATAGGCACAGCCACGGGCGCCGCCGCGACAGGCGCAGGCATAGAGTCGATCTTGCGGCTTATCTCGTCCAAGGCAAGCTTTATCTCGCCAAGCCGACGTATAGTATCCTCGTTCGCGCCGCCAGCGGCGGACTGCGCGGACAAAGCGCGTATTTCGTTGGAAAGCTTGGCAAACTCTATGTTCGCGCCCTCGCCCGAACCGCCGGCAATGCCTTTCGAGCCGAGCGTCGCAACCTCGGCCTCGATTCTCGCCGCACGCTCGCTTATATCCTTGAGTATCGCACCCATAAGTTGCGCATCCGCAGAACCAGAACCCGAAGCGCCGCCTTCCGAGCCGGAAATAACGCCCGGCCTCGACGCGTTGGTATAGGACTCCAGAGCAAGCGACAGGCTCACCATCCCGCGCTTGAGTTCCTCAAGCTCGCCGGATACTTTCGAGTCATGCTTGACCGCCTCGCTCCTAAGCTCGGCAAGCTCCTTCTCGGTCTTGATAAGCGAAGTGTCGCGCATGCGCGGAGGATTCATGGTTATTACGCTCATCTCCGGCCACTTGGGAATATTGAGGGCGCGCTCGCTGTTCCGCGCGGCTTGCTCTGCGCGAACCGAGGAATCCACAGGCTGCCTAGTCTTTATCCCGCAGGTTTTCTTGGCACACCCGCCGGGTTCGCGAGTCTTTTCGACAAGCAGGTTGCGCGCATAGAGGAAACGGTCACGGCATACCGAGGCCTGCTTGCGGCTGCCATCCTCGAGAGCTTCCGCCCAACAGTCGTACTTGACCTGCATTTCCGCCATCAGAACGGGATAAGCGTCCGCAAGGTCGTCGTTCAGAAACTTCATCACATCGTCATAGGCGTTTGCGATTTCGATTACGTCGTTCTGGACATTGCGGGAATAGGACGGGTCGGGCCGCACCCGCTCGCCGTAATAGGCGTTGATGGCCTTGCGCGCGAAATGCTCGCCGTTCCTTATGTCTCCGACCGTGTTCGCGCGAAACAGGGCAAGCGACTTGTACTGATGCGAAAGCGAGTTCGCGAACTTGTCCGGACTGCGCGCGTTGTAAAAGTCGGTATTGGCGACCGACTGAAGATAGTCGTCCTGCTCGAAGAACACGACGCGCGAAGCTTGCGCCGCCGCCGCGAACGCTAAAAGCGCCGCCAAGACAAGAGCTTTCCTCATATTCCACAATCTCCTAATGGCAATTATACCATATTTTGGAAACCCTGTAAAGCATAAAATAAAGCGAAAAACTCCCGGGGAAACCCGGGAGTGTTCAGTTGAGTTTATATATCGCCGCAGTCTTGTCGGTTTGTATCATGTCGGCCACGGTTATACCGGGAGTTCTCATGCCCCAGTTGTACACGACATAGTTGACGATTCCGGCAAATCCACTACTTCCAGCAGATATGAAAGTGCTGTTATATCCGCCATTATACGCTTGCAAAACATAAGGACTGCTCCCTGAAAGTATAACGACATGTGAGGCATACGCGCCTGAATCCCTGTACGCGTCCATCCGATATACTCCGGGCGGCAAAGTACCCTCTTTGGTATTGCCAGCGCCAGTAGCGCTATCCACCAAGACCCAGCGCGACTTGTCCGGCACGCCAATGCATGCTTCGACACTCGCCTGCGACAGCTGGTTCTTGTTGTACTCGCACCGGGAATCAGGACTAGTAATACTTCCGATAGGGCAAGTCCCAGCAATCTCGCAGTTTGTACAAGTATAATAATTTGAAGATTGTGATTGAGTCGAGATTAGGAGAAGCGCTAAAGCCAGATACTTATTTGCCCCCCCCCGTACACTTTTTGTTCATATATATCATTATTGTCTTTCTCCTTTGGTTAGACAAGACTATTATACAACATAAAACCAAAAAATACAAACGAAAAACTCCCAAGGTTCCCCTGGGAGTTTTTCTCAATTTCCCTAACCGAAAAATAACGTAGCGACTTTTCGATTATTTATTCACGATCTCTTTTAGCGTCTTGCCGGCCTTGAACTTGGGCTGCTTGCTGGCGGGAATCTTTATTTCCTTGCCGGTACGAGGGTTGTGCCCGACGGTCGCCTTGCGCTTCGACACGGCGAAAGTTCCAAACCCGATAAGACGGACTTCGGCACCTTTTTTAAGGGCCTTTGTGACAACCGAGATGAAAGCGTCAAGCGCATCTCCCGCCTTGGCTTTCGAAAGGTCGGCCGCATCCGCGATGGCGGCGATTACTTCGTTTTTGTTCATTTGAGTGCTCCTTACTCTGTTCTTGTTAGCGTGCTCCCTGCACGCTTCCTAGATTCTAAATACAAAGTCGAGGCAAAGTCAAGCCTAAAATTCCACTTCCATTCCAAGGGTAAATATTCCGCCTACGCCCTCTTCGCCCTGCTCGGTCGAGTACGCGACGCGCCCGACTGTCGATGACGCCGACACGCCCTTGTCGATTGCGAAGCGGGTCGAAAATAGCGTCATGTTCATCGTGTCTTTATCGGTATTCGAGACGGTGTTGTCCGCTATGCTCTTGAAAGTCGCGATACTTGCTTTGACGGGCCCGAATTCATAAGCTATGCCATAGTCGAACGCCTCTCCGGACGAGCGGTTGGGGCCGTCCGCACCGATGTCGCGTATAAGACGGTACGAACCAGACAGCTGCCATCCTCGCATATAGAATCTGGCACCAGCCGAATATTCTTCCTGCGCGTCCGCCAGGACAAGCCCATTGTCGATTTCATTGAACCGCGCAGTCGCGACATCCATGACGAACACATCAGGCAGGGTGTATTTGACCGTAGCCGTGAACGCATCCTTGAATTTCGAATATCGCATAGAGCTGTCGCCCCAAAGGTCATCTGCACCGGGTATAAGGCTTCCGGCAAGCTGCACTCCGCCGAACTGCGGCGACACGTACGAGATTTTGTTCGCCGTCCTGTCCGTGTTTATTGTCGTGGTGTTGATGGAGCGAAAGCCCGTAGGGAAATACACATGGTCGAATATGAACGAGCCATCGACTTCGAGTAAGCCGACATCGGTAGTAAGCACGTGCATCTTGCGGCTGATGTTTCGCGCGCGCCCGATTTCAAGCCGGCCGAACTCTCCCTCGGCATATAAATAAGCCTCGTCATAGATTTTCGTCCTGTCGCCGTAATACGGCTGGGTTATGAAATTGAGGAAGAATCCGGCTGCGAACGCGTCCGAAACCTCCCTCCGCGCGTCAAAGTTGAGCTTGCCATACCCGAACACGTCGAACTGCGCCATCTGCGGCTGCCGGTCGGAATCATACATCCCGTATCCAATCATATAGCCGGAAATGCTAAGGCTGTCACGCCCGTTCGCAAACTCGAACTCCGCCCGCACGGGTAGTGATATAAGGAGAAAAAACGCTAGTATTTTTTTCATTGGAATATATTATATATGAATATGGAGTTGCTGTCAAATACATTGGTGCTGATCTGCTGCGCGCCCTGCTGTGTCGCATTGGTAGAGCAAATCGCGCGCGCAGGCACGGACGCGACGCTGTTTTTCTATAACCCCAACATCTATCCGCAAACCGAATATGAAAAACGCAAATCCGAAGTCCTAAGGATAGCCAAATTGTACGGAGTAAAAGTCATCGACGCCGACTACCGGCCAGAGGAGTACGACAAGGCGGTAAAAGGGCTTGAGTCCTGCCCGGAAAGGGGCGAACGCTGCTCTGCATGCTTTTACTTACGCTTGGCCGAAACCGCAAGGGTCGCGCGCGAAAACGGATTTGCAAATTTCACATCGACACTAGGGTTTTCAAGGCATAAGAACCTCGCCCAAGTCCACGCAGCCGGAGAAAAGGCCGCCGCCAACTACGAAATCCCCTACCTCGCCATGGATTTCAGGGCTGGAGACGCCCAACTGCGCGCAGCCGAGCTTGCCAAGGAGCATAATATATATAGACAAACCTATTGCGGCTGTAAATTTTCCCTTGAATACAAAAAACAAAAATTGTAAGCTAGGCTCCAAAGGAGATAAAAATGCAGATATCTATTGCAAAAGCCCAACTTGTCAAAACCCTCTCGCACCTGTATAGGATAGTCGAGAAAAAATCCACCGTCCCGGTCTTGAGCAATATAAAGGTCGAGGCGGCCAAGGATTTGAAGCTCACCGCCACCAACGTGGATTTGGAGATTGTCGAGACCTTGGAGGCGACGATTGGCGAACCCGGCAACACGACCGTCCCCGCCCACGTGCTCTACGATATAGTAAGGAAACTCCCCGACGGCGATATAAGCATAAATACGGCCGACGGCGGCTCGCGCGTGGTGATAAAGGCCGGCAATTCCGAGTTCACCCTGCCCTCTCTCCCGGTCGATGACTTTCCTGTAATGGCCGGCGGCTCCATGCCGTTCAAGTTCGCGCTTCCCGTCGATGATTTGATAAGGCTTATCGACAGGACGAAATTCGCCGTCTCGACCGAGGAAACCCGCTACTTCTTAAACGGAATCTACCTCCACGCGCTCGAGAAGAACGGTGAAGAGCTGCTCCGCGCTGTCGCGACCGACGGCCACCGCCTCGCCCGCTTGGACGTCAAGGCGCCCGCTAACGCCAAGGGCATGCCCGGCGTTATTGTGCCAAGGAAAGTCGTATCCGAGCTCCGCGCCCTCCTCGACGACACCTCAAGCGATATTTCGGTCGAAATTTCCGAAACCAAGGCGCGCTTTAGCTTTTCCAGCGTCACGCTTACCTCCAAGCTTATTGACGGCAAGTTCCCCGACTATGACAAGGTTATCCCGACCTCGAACGACAAGTCTATGGAAGTCGACTGCAAAGTGTTCGCCGAGGCTGTCGACCGCGTGTCTTCCGTGTCTTATGAAAAGTCCAAGGCGATAAAGCTTAAACTCTCAAAGGACAAGCTTACCCTTCTGGCCTCGACCCCCGATTCCGGCAGCGCGGTCGAGGATTTGGACGTAACCTACGCGGCAGAAGGCATGGAAATCGGCTTCAACTCTCGTTACCTCTTGGACATTGCCGAGCAGATAGAGGGCAAATTCATGAAGTTCATGATTTCCGACGCCTCAAGCCCGGCCATAATAACCGAACTCGACGACAAGTCCGCGGTCTATGTCCTTATGCCTATGAGGATATAAAAGCGCTTGACGCCCCGGGCGAAATAGGTTATAATCCGTGGGAGGAGAGAGATACCTTATGAAAAAGCTTCTGCTGCTGTGTATGGTCGTGTTCGCCTGGCCTGTCCGCGCTGTCGAGTGCCTAAGCGGCGACTGCGTATGTGAGGCCTGTCCCGCTGGATTCTACGCCAAGGGCGGCGATGTCGAATGTACGCCTTGCCCGCGCGGCACTTGGTCGGATACCCCAACCGCCGGAAGCGTGTCCGTGTGCCAGCAGTGCCCGCCCGGATACTTAGGACTGAACGAGGGGGCCAACTCCCCCGCCGCCTGCGGCACATGCGATAACGGCAAGGTTCCCAATTCCGACCAATCCGCGTGCGAGAATTGCCAGCTCGGCTGGACAGCGGTCGCCGGCGACCCCGTTTGTACCAAATGCCCCAAGGGCTCCTACGGCAAAATGGACGTCAATAACAGGCCTATATGTGAGCGTTGCCCCGCCGGAACCATGACTGCCGAGGAGGGGATGGTCGGCGCGGATAAATGCGGGCCATGCGCGGCCGGATATTATTCGAACGAGGATACAAACGGACTCTGTATCGCCTGTCCGGTCGGCACATACTCTTATACACAGTCAAGCGCGAACTGCTATGCCTGCCCCATAGATCCGAATGGCGGATACGCAACGAACCAGGCGCCCGGCTCGGCAAGCTGTACCTGCTCCGGCGGCACAAGATGGACTACCGGTCCATAGGATAAGGCGGCGCGTCCGAATGCGCCTGTTTTTCCTTGACTTTTATCCCGGGCCCCGCTAAAATCGCCCGAAAAAAGAGGATTTGTTATGAAAAGAACCTGGCAACCGTCCAAGATTATCCGCTCCCGCCGGCACGGCTTCCGCGCGCGCATGGCCACTGCCGAGGGACGCAAAGTCCTCGCCTCCCGTCGCGCCAAGGGGCGCAAGCGCCTCTGCGTCCAAGTCGAGTTTTAATGGTAAATTCAATCGCTTTCAAGGGACGTGAAGGAAAAATCCTGCCCCTTAAAAGCAGACGGGATGACTTCCTCCGTCTGGGCGTAAAGGACGCGCAAGGCGTCGATAGCTGGAGTTGCGAGCTGTTCACGCTGCGCTGGGCGCCGACAAGATTCGACGGTCAAGATTTTCATATAGGCTTCACAATAACGATAAAGGGGGTCTCGAAACTCGCTGTAATAAGGAATTACGTCCGCCGCGTACTGCGCGCATCCGCGAACAAAACTGTGGGCAGGCACCAGTTCCTGAAAGGCTACGACCTCCTGTTTCTTGCCCGCGCCGCGATACGCGAAACGCCGTACGCCAAGCTTGCAGGCAGGATGGACGAAGCATTCACGGTAATGGAAAGGAAAGAACATGGAACTATCGGAAATAAGATGGGATCTAAGCCCTCTGTACGCCGCGCCTGACGCACCCGAGGTTGACGCCGACATAGTAGAAGTAGAACGCCGCTGCAAGGAGTTTGACGCCTATCGCGGCCAGCTAAGCACTCGCCTCGCCGAGGCTGTCGCAAAACTGACGGAAATAAACGAAATCGCCGACACGCTCATAGCATATTTCTATTTCCTCTCCTCGCGCGACACCGAAAACCAAGGCATAAAAAAACGCATGAGCCAGGTTGTCGAGGCTATATCAAGGGCCGAATCCGAGCTCGCGTTCTTCGACATAGAATTGGGCAAGCTCGACGAACAAGCCTACCTCGCCCAAATCCCGCCGCGCGAGAAACCTTGGGCCGACCGCATCCGCCTGAACGCGAAATACCAGCTTGGCGAAAAGGTCGAGGAAATGCTTGGCCTCCTCTCTCCGTTCGGCGCAGGCGAGTGGGACGACATGATGGACGAAATGGAGGCCAAACTCGAGTTCCACCTCACCGGCAAAACCCTGAACCTCTCCGAAATCGTGCACTTGATGAGCACGTCGAACGACGCGGGCGGGCGCCGCACGGCCATGGAGGAGTTCAACAAAACGCTCGCGTCCTCGAACTATATGCTTCTAAGAACACGCACCTTGAACGTCGTGGCGGGCTTGAAAGGCGTAAGCGACCGCGAACGCGGCTTCAAGCACCCGATGTCCGCCCGCAATATTTCCAATAACCTAGACGACAAGACGGTCGATGCTCTGCACAAGGCAGTCGAGACTCACGGCGCCGCCGCAGGCAAGCGGTATTACAAATTGCTGGCCAAACTGTTGGGCACGACCAAGCTCTCATGGGCCGACCGCAACGCGCCGCTCCCGTTCGAGGAGAACCGCGAAATTCCATGGAACGAAGCGCTCGAGACGGTCAAGTCCGCCTACCGCGCATTCTCGCCCACGCTCGCCGACCTCATCGAGGATTCGATTGCCCAAAACCGCATAGACGCGCCGACGTACAAGGGCAAGAATTCCGGCGCATATAATTATACGGTCGTCGGGCGAGAGGGCAAGACGACTACCTGGACGTTCCTGAATTACCTCGGCTCCACGCGCGACGTGATGACGCTCGCACACGAGCTTGGCCATTCGGTTCACGGCCAGCTCGCCGGAGCCAAGCAGGGAAACCTGCTCGCTCAAGCGCCCATGGCATACGCCGAAACCGCCTCGATTTTCGGCGAAATGCTGACGTTCGAACACCTCCTCGCAAACGAGCAAAACCCAAAGGCGCGCCTGGCGCTTCTGATGGGCAAGGCAAACGACTGGCTCAACTCCGTCAACCGCCAAATCTCGTTCTCCCTGTTCGAGCAGAAACTCCACGCGGCCCGCGCAAAGGGCAAAGTCGAGCCGGCCGAACTCTGCGCCGCCTGGGTCGAGGTAAGCAAACAAATGTACGGCGACATTTTCGAGTACAAGGATATGGAAAACCTGTGGTCGTACGTGGGGCATTTTACACGCCCGTTCTACGTCTACGCATACTCGTTCGGCGAGCTGTTCACACAGTCATTGTTCGCACGACGCGCCGAGCTAGGCGAAAAATTCGAGCCATTGTACCTGGAAATGCTCGCAAGCGGCGGAGCGAAAAACGCCATAGAGCTTATGGAGCCGTTCGGCCTCGACCCGCGCGCACCCGACTTCTGGAAACAGGGCATAGACGTATCCATCGGCAAATGGCTTGACGACGCCGAAACTCTTGCCGCGAAAATAGCCTAGTTCGTAGTGGTGATAGCGGTCATGACGCCAAGCTTGACCGCTCCGCCGGTACCGGCCAAAGCTGTCGAAAGCTTGCTCTTGCAGTCGTCCATTGCGCGTTTGACATCCTTGGCCTTGCCAAGAGCGTCATTCGACGTCCCGATTGCAATAGCGCTTGTGACCGTGCCAACGCCGGAACCGATAAGACCGACGGTCGACGAAGCGATGTTGGAATCTCCTTTGAATACGCCTTTGAATCCGCCGGCGTTTGTCTTACCAGAGCCAGCAACATAACCTTCTTCTCCTTCTGTACCTTGCGCCGCCACCGCACCCGCACCACCAAAGGCTTTGCCCTTCACAAGTCCAGTCGCGTTCACGCCCGAGGCTATACCAGAAAGCGCACCAGCGGCGGATAAAGCAGTTGTTCCGCCAGCAGTGCTCTTTATCTTGTCGAGGGCTCCGGTATCTACGCTGTCGCAGGCTTTCTTGGCCTCGGCAAAGTTGGAAACTGCGGTGTTGTACGCGCTTTCCTCGGTTGTGGTCGCCGTAGTAGTCGAAACCAACATGCTCGACGGGAACGCGTCATGGCATGCCTTGACCTGACCTACAAGGTCGTCGATTTTCGTAAGCACGCTTATGTTTTGCACAGTCGCGACGGTCGAGGCTACGGCGGTCGTAACCGCACCCGCGGCCGCTACACTGTTCGCGACTATGTTGAACGTTCCATGATTAGTTCCTGCACCCTGTCCTTTGTTCACTATTAAAGAGGTCGCACCCGCAGCCAGCCCAAGACCCGAACCGACCGTACTTGCGATTGACGCATCCTTCGAGCTTTGCAGGGAGTTCACAATCTCCTGCATCTTGCCGGTGTCGATTTTGTCGCAGGCATCTTTTGCAACCTTTATCTGTGCCTCTATGTCGTCGGTCTTTTTCTTTATCTCGGCTACCGCAGCAGCCGCTGTCGCAGTGGCCGTAGCCGCCGCTGTTGCGGCAGCCGTCTCGGTTGTCGTGGTGGTGTTAGTGACCGTATTTGTGACCACGACCGGCTTCTCGACCTCGACTACTTTAAGCACTTCGCGCTCGATAATCTGGGGTTGGGCCGCAACTGTCGGAGCGGCCTCCTGCTGTGCCGCCGCCGGAGCCATCGCAGCTCCGCGAGGGCGCCTGCTTCTGCCTTCGCTTCCACCGCCGCCGCCCGACGCGCCATTGCCTCTGCCAGCCCTACGCGCGACTTTCTTTTGAGCCATGG
>JAISGI010000025.1 GCA_031263095.1 Rickettsiales bacterium
GGCAGTTGTTGGCGCGGACGGAGAGCTCGAGCTCGTCCACTTTCTTTAGAAGCACTTTGGGGAACGGAAGTTCGTCCGCGGCCTCCTCGTGTCTTACGACCTCGGGGTCGTCGAAGTTGATGAACAGGCGCAGCTGGTCAACCAATATGCGCGCGGCGAGGGCAAGCGCATCGTCGGGCGCGACGGCGCCGTTGGTCTTGACCGTCATAACAAGCTTGTCATAGTCGGTCTTTTGCCCGACGCGGGCCTGATCGACATTGCTTGCAACATTCAATACGGGCGAGAAAATGCTGTCGACCGCTATGTATCCAATCGGCTGGTCGGCGCGCTTGTTTTCCTCGGCCGGGCGATAGCCCTTGCCCGTGCCGACGTCGAACTCTATCGACAAGTTCGCGGTCGCATCGCAATGGCAGAGCACGAAGTCCTTGTTCACCACCTCGACGTCGGAGCCGGACTCTATCATCCCGGCGGTGATTATGCCCTCGCCCTTGTGCTTGAGGGTCATTTTGCGCGGATGTTCGGAGCCGGATTTGAGGACGACCTGCTTGATGTTCAGGATGAGCTCTATCACATCCTCCTTCACGCCGGGGATGGAGCCGAACTCGTGCAATACGCCGTCGATTTTGACGCCGGTCACAGCGCAGCCCTGCAGGCTTGAGAGCAGAACCCGGCGCAGCGCGGTGCCGAGAGTCAGGCCGAAGCCTTTCTCGAGCGGCTCGGCCACAAGCACGGTCGAGTGCTTGGCCTTGTCCTCGCCCGCGACAGCGAGACGTTCAGGTTTTATAAGCTCTAACCAGTTGTTCTGAATCATTTGCAAGCCCTCTATTTAATACATTCAAATACCCTGCAGAGGCAGGGGCACAAACTAGACCCGGCGCGGCTTTTTCGCGCGGCAACCGTTATGCGGAATCTTGGTTATATCCGTTATACCGTTTATCGTTATGCCTAGATTCTGGAGCGTCCGGACCGCGGCCTCGCGTCCGCTTCCGGGGCCTTCCATCTTGACGTCGAGATAGCGGATGCCGTTCTCCATCGCCTTTTTGCCCGCGTTTTCGGCAACGACCTGGGCGGCGTAAGGGGTCGATTTTTTCGCGCCAGCGAAGTTGTTCGCGCCTGCGGTCGACCATGCTATCACGTTGCCGGCTATGTCGGTAATCGTCACACGAGTGTTATTGAAAGTCGCCAAAATGTAGGCGATGCCGTTCGTTATGTTCTTGCGCTCCCGCTTCTTAGGAGCATCGTTCCTTTTTATGTCTGCCATCGTCGTTCCTTACTTCGTCGCCTTCTTCTTGCCGGCGATGGGAATCGCCTTGCCCTTTCTCGTGCGGGCGTTCGTCTTGGTACGCTGGCCGCGGACGGGCAGCTTTTTCGTATGCCGTATGCCGCGGTAGCAGCGCATGTCCTGAAGCTTTTTTATATCCATCGAGACTTCGCGGCGACGGTCGCCCTCGACCTGGCAATGTTTGTCGATGTAGTCGCGGATCTTGAAGACCTCGTCGTCGGTCAACTGGTGCACGCGCTTGGTACGTTCAAGGCCTACGGCGTCGCAAATCTTGTCCGCGGTCGTCGGGCCTATGCCGTAAATATAGGTAAGAGCGATATTCACACACTTTTCCGTGGGACTGTTCACGCCTGCTATTCGAGCCATTTAGTTATCCTTAAATTATTGTTTTTACTTGCTTTTATTATTCCCGACATCTATCTGATACGCCACAATATCGTGAGTATTGTAGGCATATTTTTGCTTTTGTCAAGCGGATTCTATTATTTCTTCTATCCTTTTCGTCACGTTGTCGGCGCCGAGGGTCGTGCCGTCGATTTCGAATATCAGGCCCTTTTTGCGGTAAAACTCGACTATCGGGTCGATTTCGGCGTGGTATATCTTGAGCCGGTTCTTTATAACCTCGGGCTTGTCGTCGGCGCGGCGAACAAACTCGCGTCCGCCGCACATGTCGCACACTCCGTCCGTTTTCGGCCTCATGTCCGTGTCGTGGTAGTTCTGGCCGCATTTCACGCATGTGAAGCGACCCGAGAGGCGTCTTATAATCTCGGCCTCGGAAATCTCTATCTTTATCACGGCGTCGAGCGCTATGCGGCGGCTCGCCAGCATTTCGTCCAAAACCTCGGCCTGGTTCAATGTGCGCGGGTAGCCGTCGAAGATGAAGCCCTTGGCGAGGTCGATACGACCGAGGAGGTCGCGGACGATGTTGTTCGTAATCTCGTCCGGCACAAGAAAGCCGTTGTCCATGATGTTGCGTATCTTGTTGCCAAGCTCGGTATTGTTCTTCATCTCGTCCCTGAAAATATGCCCGGTCGAGATGTGGAGGAAGCCGTATTTATGCGATATGCGTTCGGCCTGGGTTCCCTTACCGGCCGCTATGGGGCCGATAAAGGTTAAATATTTCTTTATCGGCACTTCATCATCTCCTTATAAACCTCTGTTTCATCTTGCCCTGGGTCTTGATTATCCCCTGATACTGGCCGGAAATCAGGTGCGCCTGGACTTGTGCGACCGTTTCGGTCACGACGTTGCACACTATCAGCAGCGTGGTGCCGCCAAGGTAGAACGGCACGCCGAACTTCTGTATCAGAATATCCGGAAGCAGGCACAGCGCCACAAGGAACGCCGAGCCAAGAACCGTAATCCTCGAGAGCACATAGTCGAAGTACTGCGCGGTGGCGGCACCCGGCCTTACCCCGGGAATGAACGCTCCGTAGGTCTGCAGGTTCTCGGCCGTCTCCTTGGAGTTGAACTGGAGCGCGGTATAGAAGAACGCGAAGAAGACTATCAGCGCGGCATAGACCATATAGTACACCGGAGAGCCGCTTGAGAGCGCGCGGGACATGGCCTGGAGCCACTCGGGCGAGGAGGAGCTTGCAAACATGGAAATCGCCGCAGGTATGTTGAGTATAGCTCCGGCAAAAATCGGCGGTATGACGCCCGCGGTGTTGAGCTTTAATGGCAGATGCGAGGCGTTGACCTGGGCGCCGAAAGTCTGCTTTGGATAGTGTATCAGCACGCGGCGCTGCGCCTGCTCGACGAACACGACCAAGAGCACTGCGCCCACCAACAGAGCACCAATGAGCAGGACGCTTGCGGCGGAGAGCTGGCCGACCTTGCCAAGCTCGAGGGTCTTGAAAATAGCGCTTGGCAGGTTGGCTATAATACCGCTGAAAATTATAAGGCTCGAGCCCTGGCCTATGCCGCGGGCGGTTATCTGTTCGCCAAGCCACATGACGAGCATGGTGCCGCCAAGCATGCTTACCATGGTCGAGAACCGGAAGAAGTAGCCCGGGTTATAGACCGCGGCGAGGCCCGCCTGGCTTGTCATATGCTCGAGTCCGACGGCCATTCCGTACGCCTGTACAAGACATATTGCGACGGTCAGGTACCTTGTATATTGGTTGAGTTTCTCGCGTCCGCTGTCGCCCTCCTTTTTCAGCTCCATAAGGCTTGGGTAGACGGTGGACATCAGGCTTATTATTATGCTTGCCGAAATGTATGGCATGATGTTGAGGGCGAAGACCGTCATGCGGGACAGGTTGCCGCCGGTCAGGACGTCGAACATGCCCAAAAATCCGCCGCCGGACTGTGCGTCGAAGAAGCCCTTGACCACGTTCGCATCGACGCCCGGAAGCGGAACGAAGCTTCCAAGCCTATACACTATGAGTATGCCTAGTGTGAACCAGATACGCCGCTTGAGGTCGGTCGCGTTCTTGAAATCCTCGAAGCTGACGCGCGAGGCCAATTTTTCTGCAAGTGATGCCATCAGTCCTCTCCTTTTCTCAACTCAATAAAAATTTAACTTTCGCAAAATCCAACAAGAAAGAATATCTTTTCCGTTAAATTTTTATTGGGAAAATTTTGAAACACACTTCTTATATTTTAATCTTTGTTTCAAAATTTCCTATTTCATTAGAGTTCAAATCCGACGTATACGCCGCCGGATTTGAACAGGTTTTATTTTTCTTTTTTAGCGGCCTTTTTCTTTTCTATGCGCTTTGTCTTGGCGGGCTTGTCGAGCTTTTTCTTCTTGCCCTCCTGAACCTGCTTTTTAAGTTCCACGGCTTGGCCACCGGCCTTTTCTATCGCGGCCCTGGCGGCGGCGGAGAACACCGCGGCCTCGACGTCGACCTTGGATTTCAGCTCGCCGCGGGCGAGAACCTTGAGGCCATCGCGCGCGCTTTCGATTTCGCCGATTTTCCTTAGGATGTCGTAGCTTACCTTGTCGCTTATCAGCTTGGCGGCGACAAGCTCCTCAATACGGCCGAGGTTTATCAGCGCGTACTGTTTCTTGAACACGTCGTTGTTGAAGCCGCGTTTGGGCAGGCGACGGTAGAGCGGGGATTGGCCGCCCTCGAACCACGTTATCGAAACGCCGGAGCGGGATTTTTGTCCCTTGTTGCCGCGGCCGGAGGTCTTGCCCTTGCCGCTGCCGATGCCGCGGCCGACGCGCAGGCGTGCCTTGGAGGCCGACTTTTTATCGCGAATTGTGTTGAGCTTTATTTCCATTCTAACCCTCGACTATCTTTACAAGATGAGAAACTTTCTTTATCATGCCGCGGACGGCGGGAGTGTCCTCGAGCGTGCGTTCGCGTCCGATACGGCCGAGGCCCAAGCCCTTGACCGTCGCGATTTGCGACTTGATACGCCCGAAGTGGCTTGCCGTCTGCTTGACCGTTATCATTTTCTTTTCCTTGGCCATTTATTCCTCCGTCTGGGCTTCGGCTTCAGCGGCGGGCTTGCCGTCGCGGCGGCCGACTATATCGCTCACCTTGAGCCCTCTGCGTGCGGCGACCGATTTAGGCGAGGCGAGCTCGGAGAGCGCCTTGAACGTCGCGCGGAGCATGTTTTGCGGATTGTGCGAGCCCTGGGCCTTGGACACTATGTCCTGAACCCCAAGAACCTCGAATATCGCGCGCATGGGGCCGCCGGCGATTATGCCGGTTCCGGGCTTGGCAGTGCGCAGAACCACCCTGCCCGCGCCGAAGTCGGCGGTGACGTCGTGGTGGAGCGTGCGTCCCTCTTTCAAAGGCACGTGGATGAGGCGTTTCTTGGCCGCGTCGGTCGCCTTTTTAACGGCGTCGGGAACCTCCTTGGCCTTGCCGGTGCCGTAGCCTATGCGGCCCTTGCCGTCGCCGACCACCACTATCGCGGCCAAGGAAAAGTTCTTGCCGCCCTTGACCACCTTGGTCACGCGATTGACCGCGATAAGCCTATCCTGGAACTCGGAGTCCTTTTCGCGCGATTTGTCTTTCGATACCATGTTCGTTTCCTCTTAAAAGTTCAATCCGGCCTTGCGGGCGGCATCGGCCAAGGCCTTGACCCTGCCGTGGTAGCGGTACGAGCCGCGGTCGAAGACCACGTCCTTTATTCCGGCCGCGAGCGCTATTTTACCGACTTCGGCGCCGACCTTTTCCGCGGCGGCGGTGTTCCAAGAGGAGCCCTGCCATCCTTTGGCCTTGGTCGAATAGGCGGCGAGCGTCGCGCCCTTAGCGTCGTCGATGACCTGCGCGTAGATGTGCCGCGCGGTGCGGTGTACGGACAGGCGCGGGCGGGAGCGTTTGTTGCTCTCGGCCAAGTTATAGCGGCTGCGCTGTTTTCTCTGCTGTTCGTTGCTCATTTTCGTTCCTTACTTCTTCTTGCCTTCTTTGTGGCGGACGTATTCGCCCTTGTAGCGGACACCCTTGCCCTTGTACGGCTCGGGCGGGCGGAATGCGCGGATTTCGGACGCGGTGCGGCCCAAAAGCTCTTTGTCGGCGGAGGTCAATTTGACCTCGGTCGGGCTGACTATCTCGGCCTTGACGCCCGCGGGCAGCTTGTACTCTATATTGTGCGAGAAGCCGAGTACTAGGTCGAGCGTATCGCCCTTCAAGGCAGCCTTGTAGCCGACACCCTTGAGCTCCAAGGACTTTTCGAAGCCGCTCGCCACGCCCTCGACTGCGTTATGGACGAGTGCGCGGATGGTGCCCCACATAACAAGTGCCTGCTTGTCCTCCATATCCTTGGGTCTGACCGAGACGTGGCCGTCCTCGACTTTCACGTCGAGGAAAGCGGGAAGTACCACTTTCTGCTCGCCCAATTTGCCCTTGGCGGACAAGGCGGCGCCGGCGATGGCGACCTGTACGCCCTCGGGTATCTTTACTGGATTTTTACCTATCTTACTCATTTCAACATTCCTTTAGAATACATAGCACAGCACTTCGCCGCCGACGTTCTTCGCCCTGGCCTCGTGGTCGGCGATTACGCCCGCGGAGGTCGAGAGAATCGCTACGCCAAGGCCGTTCTTTACGTGCGGGATGTCCTTGGCCTCGGAGTAGGCGCGGCGGCCGGGGGTGGAAACGCGCTTTATTTCCTTGAACGCGCTTTCGCCCTCGAAATATTTCAGGTCGATGCGGGTTTCTTTGACCCCCTTCCTGACCTCGTACGTCTCGAATCCGGCGATGAAGCCCTCGTCCCTCAGCACCTCAAGCACGCCGTCCCTTAGCCGGGAGGCGGGCGTAGTGACCGAGGCGAGCCGTGCCTTGGCGCCGTTCCTTATACGGGCAAGCATATCTCCGATGGTATCTGAAAAGCTCATATCTTACTCCTTACCAGCTTGATTTCCGAACTCCGGGAAGCTTGCCCTCGGAGGCCAGTGTACGAATTTCTATTCTGTTCAGGTCGAACTTGCGGTAATACCCGCGCGGGCGGCCGGAAACGGCGCAGCGGTTCCTTACGCGCGTAGGGTTCGAGTTGCGCGGAAGCTTGGCCAACTTCAAGTTCGCGTCGAATATATCCTCGGGCGAGGCGCTGCGGTTGCGTGCAACCTCGAGCAATTTCGCGCGCTTGTTGCCGAGCGATTTGCCCATGCGCTTGCGCTTTTCGTTTCGTTCAATCAAGCTTTTTCTTGACATCTGTTTTTCCTTTTAGTTATAGAACGGGAAGTTGAACGCCGCAAGCAGCGCCCTGGCCTCTTTATCCGTCCTTGCGGTCGTGCACACCATTATGTCCATGCCGCGGATGTTGTCGATTTTGTCGAAGTCGATTTCGGGGAAGATTATCTGTTCCTTTATACCGAATGCGAAATTGCCGTGGCCGTCGAAGCTTTTGCCGTTCAGGCCGCGGAAGTCGCGGATGCGCGGCATGGCGACGTTGACGAGGCGGTCGATGAAGTCGTACATCCTGTCCTTGCGCAAAGTGACCTTGCACCCAATCGGCATGCCCTCTTTCAGCTTGAAGTTGGCGAGCGACTTTTTCGCAGTGGTCGTGACAACTTTCTGTCCAGCGATGGCGGTCATGTCCTTGGCCGCGGCGTCGAGCTTTTTCTTGTCGGTCGTAGCCTCGGAAACGCACATGTTCAGCACGACCTTCTCGAGCCTAGGGACTTCGAGGTCGTTCTTGAGCCCGAGCGCCTTTTTAATCTCGCCCTTGAGCTTCTTGTCGTAAATGTCTTTCAGCCTGCTGCTCATATCGTTTCTCCGCTCTTTTTGGCGAACCGTATCTTCTTGTCCTTGTCCATCTTGAAGCCGACGCGGGTGGGTTTGCCCGTCTTGGGGTCGGCAAGCGCGACGTTCGATGCGTGGATGGGCAGGTTTTTCGTTACTATACCCGCCTTGTTGCCCTGAGCGTCGGCCTTCTGGTGCTTTTTGACCAGGTTCACGCCGGCGACCACGACCTTGTTCTCGGACGGGAGGGCGCGCAAGACCTTGCCCTTTTTGCCCTTGTCGCGGCCGGCGATGACTATCACGTCGTCGTTCTTTTTAATTTTCATTTTCGTCATTTAGACCACCTCCGGGGCGAGGGAAACTATCTTCATGAAGTCCTTGGCGCGGAGTTCGCGCGCGACCGGGCCGAATATGCGGGTGCCGATGGGCTCCTTGTTGTTGCCGACAAGCACCGCCGCGTTCTCGTCGAAGCGAAGGCTGCTGCCGTCGGCGCGTTTTATCGCCTTTTTCGTGCGAACTATCACGGCCTTGTAGACCTTGCCCTTCTGCACCTTGCCCTTGGGCATAGCCTCCTTGACCGAGACGACTATTATGTCGCCGACCGAGGCAGTGCGGATATGGCTTCCGCCCAGGACCTTTATGCACTGGACTTTTTTCGCGCCGGAGTTGTCAGCCGCCGACAATATTGACTGCATCTGAATCATTTTTTCATTACCTCGAACGCAACGGTTTTGCTATAGGGCTTGCACTCGACAATCTGAACCAAGTCGCCGATTTTGGCGCCGGTTTCGTCGTGCGCGTGATACTTTTTCGAAGTTTTCAGGAACTTCTTGTAGAGCGGGTGCATGTAGCGGCGTTCGACCTCGACCGTCACCGTTCCCGTCATCTTGTCGCTTACTACGCGGCCTTCCAGAATTCTCTTGGGCATTATTTTACTCCCTTCTTCGCGTTCGCGCTTGCGTAAGTATTTAGGCGCGCGACGGCCTTTTTCGCCTTACCCACGCTTGACGTATCCTTGAGGTTCCCGGCGGAGAGGGCGAAGCGCGCGTTCATTATGTCGCGTTTAAGCTCGACCACCTTGGCGCCGATGTCGGCGGCCGAGGAAGCCTTGAATTTTCCTATGTCCATCTTGTCTTTCATTTTATTCCACTTCGTTCCTTGTTATGAACTTGGTCTTGACCGGCAATTTGAACGCGGCGAGGCCGAGAGCGGTGCGGGCAAGCTCCTCGCTTACGCCGTCGATTTCGAACATCACGCGGCCCGGTTTTATGCGGCAGCACCAGAATTCTATCGCACCCTTGCCCTTTCCCATGCGGACTTCGGCCGGCTTTTTCGAGACGGGGACGTCGGGGAATATCCTTATCCAGACCTTGCCCTGGCGCTTCATTGCGCGAGTCATGGCGCGGCGGGCGGCCTCTATCTGGCGCGCGGTCACGCGGTCGGGCGTAAGAGCCTTGAGGCCGAACGCACCGAAGTCGAGCGAGGTGCCGCCCTTGGCTTCGCCGTGGATGCGGCCTTTATGAGCCTTTCTGAACTTTGTCTTTTTCGGTTGCAACATTTTCGTTCTTCCTTATCTTATGCGGCGGCCTGGGGCGCCGGAGCAGTTCCGGCGGCAGAGTTCGCGGAGGCGCGGCGATCGGTGGCCAAGGCCTCCCTGCTTACCACGTCGCCCTTGTAAATCCAGACGCGGACGCCGATTACGCCGGTCGAGGTTTCGGCCCTGGCGTAGCCGTAGTCTATGTCCGCGCGGAGGGTATGCAAGGGCACGCGGCCCTCTCTATATCCCTCGGTTCGCGCGATGGCGGCACCGTTGAGGCGGCCGGAAACCGTGATTTTCACACCCTTGGCACCGCCGCGAAGTGCGTTGGCGACGGCCTTTTTCATCGCCTTTTTGAAGCTTATGCGGCGCTCTATCTGCTGAGCCACTGACTTGGCCGAAATAACCGCGTCGATGTCGGCCTTTCTTATCTCGACAATATTTATGCCCACGTCGGTGCCCGCGATTTTCGTAAGATCGCGTTTGAGGCTGTCGATGTCGGCGCCCTTTTTGCCTATTATCAGGCCGGGCTGGGACGTGAAGACGGAGACGTTTATCTTTTTCGCGATACGCTCGATCACCACGCGGGAGACGCTTGCCTCGCGCAGCTTCTTATCCAAGTACGCGCGGAGCTTGAGGTCGTTGAGGAGCTGTTTCGAATAACCCTCGTCCGCGAACCAGCGGCTGTCCCACGTCTTGTTTATATTCAGTCGGAGCCCTATCGGATTTACCTTCTGTCCCATTTATTTGGCCTCTTTCTTTGCTTTTGGTTCTTTTTTCGCGGCGGCAGGTTTGGCCGGTTTCGCGGGCTTTTCGACCTTGGCCTTGACTGGCGCGGGTGCGGCCTGCGCGACGACGACCGTCATATTACTGAACGGCTTCAAAATTGCCGCACCGCGGCCACGAGCACGGGCGTGGAAGCGTTTCATGGTCAGCGCCTTGCCGACAAAAGCCTCTTTCACCGTAAGTTTGTCGGCGTCGAGCTTGTAATTATTCTCGGCGTTCGCAATTGCGGCAAGGACGAGCTTTTTCACCTCGGTCGCGGCGCGTTTCTTGCTGAACGTCAGCTGCTCGACTGCCTTGGCGACAGGCAGGCGGCGAATCGAGGCCGCAAGCAGGTTTAGCTTTTGCGGCGAGCCCTTTATCTGACGCAGGAAGGCGCGAGCCTCGTTTTCCTTTATACCGTATCTTTTTTCCGTCATTTTCTTTCAGTCCTTATTTCTTAGCGGAGGGCGCGGAGGCCTTGGCCTCGGCCTTTTTATGCCCCTTGAACGTGCGGGTAAGCGCGAATTCGCCAAGCTTGTGCCCTATCATTTCCTCGGACACCAGCACGGGGATGAACTTGTTTCCGTTGTGCACCGCGAAAGTCAGGCCGACACAGGTTGGCATTATGGTCGAGGCGCGGCTCCACGTCTTTATCGGCTTCCTGTCGTTGGTTTCGTTGGCCTTTTCCACCTTTTTAAGCAAGGAGGGATGGATATAGGGGCCTTTCCAAACTGATCTTGTCATTTTCTGTCCTTACTTCTTCTTGTTCACGTGGCGGGATTTCAGTATGAACTTGTCCGTGAACTTGTTCTTGCGCGTCCTGTAGCCCTTGGCCGGAACGCCGGTAGGGGACACTGGCGCCTTGCCGAATGTACGACCCTCGCCTCCGCCGTGGGGGTGATCGACCGGGTTCATGGCAGTACCGCGGACGTGCGGGCGGCGGCCGAGCCAGTTATTGCGCCCTGCCTTGCCGAGGTTGACGTTCCTCTGGTCGGGGTTGGATACCGCGCCAATCGAAGCGTAGCACTCGGCGCTTACTATCCTAAGTTCGCCGGAGTTGAGTTTGATTTGCGCGAAGCCGCCGTCCTTTCCGGCGAGGCTTGCGTAGCAGCCGGCGGAGCGGGCGATTTGGCCGCCCTTGCCGGGCTTGAGCTCGATATTATGTATAATCGTGCCCATGGGGATATTCTTCAAGGGCAGAGCGTTGCCAAGCTGGATGTCGGCGTGTTCGCCCGCGACGACCTTTGCTCCTTGGGCAAGGCGCTGCGGCGCGAGGATATAAGCCTGATCTCCGTCCGTGTATGTAATAAGCGCGATGAATGCCGTGCGGTTGGGGTCGTACTCTATCCTGTCGACCTTGGCAAAAACGCCGCGTTTGGAGCGTTTGAAGTCGACCATGCGGTAGCGTTGCTTGTGCCCGCCGCCGATGTTTCTGTTCGTTTCGTGGCCCTGGTTGTTGCGGCCGCCGGATTTGCGTTTGCCAACGGTCAGCTTCTTGACCGGCTTGCCCTTGTACAGGCCGGAGCGGTCGACGAGCGTCAGCTGACGCGTGCTTGGGGTCGTGGGATTATAAAGCTTGAGCGCCATTTACTTCACCTCTGCCATTATGTCGATTTTCGCGCCGTCCGCGAGGGTGACATAAGCCTTTTTAATATCGCTTGTGCGGCCGACGATGCCCTTGAAGCGTTTCGTCTTGCCGGGGCGGTTCACTATGTTGACGCCCTTGACGCCTACCTTGTACAGCGCCTCGACCGCGGACTTGACATCGCCCTTGGTCGCGGATTTGGCGATTTCGAAAGCGACCTTGCCCTGCTCGTTCAAGAGCGAGGACTTTTCCGTGATTATCGGGCGCAGGAGCACCGAGTATGTCTTTGCCGACACTTTGACCTCTTTATCAGCCATTTAAGCCCCCAATCTTTTTATCAACGCCTCGACCGCATCTTTCGTAAGGGCGAGCGTGTCGTGGCGGATAATATCATAAACGTTGGCTCCGACCGCCGGAAGCGCGTCGATATACGCGATGTTGGCAATCGAGAGCGCGAAGTTCTTGTCGACCTCGGCTCCGCTTACGAACAGAACCTTGGCAAGCTTCATGGCGTCGAGTTTGGCCTTGACGTCCTTGGTCTTGGGCGCGGCGAGTTTGTCCGTGTCTATAACAAGCAACTTCTTGTCGGCGAGTTTGGCCGAGAGCGCCATTTTAAGCCCGAGGGCGCGGATTTTCTTGGGCAGGTCGAACGCGTGTCCGTGCGGAAGAGGGCCGAATATGGTCGCGCCGCCGCGCATCTGCGGGCTGCGGAGCGAACCCTGGCGGGCGCGGCCGGTTCCCTTTTGCGCGAACGGCTTGCGCGTGGTGCCGCTTACCTCGGAAATCGTCTTGGTCGAGTGGGTGCCGGCGCGGCGTTTGGCAAGCTGCCACTTTATGACGCGGGCGAGGATGTCGCCGCGGGGCGCCATGCCGAACACGGCCTCGGGCAGCTCTATATTCCCGGCGGGTTTGTTATCAAGCGTAATCACATCGAATTTCATTTATTCCTCCACCTTCGTTTCGGGGGCAGGCTCGGCAGCGGGGGCGGGAGCTTCGGTTTTCTTGTCCGCCTTTATACCGGCGGGGATGGGCGCGTCCTTGGGCAGCGGGCGTTTGACCGAATCGCAGACGAAGACGGGCGAGTTGTCGGCGCCTGGCACAGCGCCCTTGACCAAAATATATCCGTCGGCGTCGTTGGTTTCGACCACCAGCAAATTCTGTATCGTTATATTTTCGTCGCCGAGGTGGCCAGGCATCTTCTTGTTCTTGAAGACCTTGCCCGGGTCCTGGCGCTGGCCAGTCGAGCCGAGGCTGCGGTGGCTGACCGAGACGCCGTGGCTTGCCTCGAGTCCGCGGAAGTTCCAGCGTTTCATGCCGCCGGCGAAGCCTTTACCAATCGAGCGACCCTGGATATCGACGAACTGTCCCTTGACAAAGTGGCTGGGCATGATTTCGTCGCCTATGTTCAGGGCGCAGTCGTCGCTTATGCGGAATTCCTTTAGTATCTTGGGCAGGAAGCCGGCCTTTTTCACGTGGCCCTGAACGGGCTTGCTCACGCGTTTTTCCTTGGCCGTGCCGGCGCCAAGCTGGAGCGCGAGGTAGCCGTCCCTTTCCTTGGTCTTGACATCCACGACCTTTACACCGTCGAGTTTAAGGACGGTCACGGGGACGTGACGGTTGTTTTCGTCGAACACGCGGGTCATCCCGACTTTATATGCTATTACGCCAGTTCTCATCTTGCACCTACAGTTCAACTTTCACGTCCACGCCGACGGAGAGGTTGAGATTCATCAAAGCATCGACCGTCTGGGGCGTAGGGTTCAAGATGTCCAAGACGCGTTTGTGCGTCCGAATCTCGAACTGCTCGCGGCTTTCCTTATTGACGTGGGGCGAGCGGTTGACGGTGAATTTTTCAATCTTGGTCGGAAGAGGTATGGGCCCAACGACGTCCGCGCCGGTGCGACGGGCGGTCGAGACTATTTCGCGGACAGCCTCGTCAAGTATCTGGTTCTCGAACGCGCGAAGGCGGATTCTTATGTTGGAGCTTATCATCTTTCTTCCTTTAACAAACAAACGGCACGGAACTTTTTTGCGCCTTGGGTGCGTCCGCGGGCGCGCAAAGTGGTACTAAACTAAACCAACCTAAACAAAAAAGCAAGAACTTTTTGAAGAGATTCTTACTTTTCAGCATATTTGCCGGAGGGCAGTTTGGCTTTGGCCACTTGCCGACCTTATTTAGGCATGGGCTATTATACTATTGACGGCGGGGATGTCAAGTGATATAATGTGGGCTGTCTAACCAAAGGAGAAGACCATGAATATTATACGTATGGGGGGGGGCGGAAGGCTAAATACCTAGCGTTTGCGCTTCTTCTAATCTCGGCGAACAACGCCAACTCATCCAATTATTATACCTGTACAGCCTGTCCCGAGCACAAGACGAGTGCGGCGGGCGCGACTACGTGTCAATGGAGCGGTGCGGAGTGTCCGAAAAACCGGTTGCTTACCAACGATGAAATCGCCGCCTGTCTTGGCAATGTTCCGGGCGGGGATTGGAAGCTTGCGGGCGAAGGGCAAAACACCGCGCACTCCTTGCAGGCTGGAAAAATCTATATGGTAAAGTCATGTTATTGGAGCCAAGGCGCGTACAATTCCAACCATACCGGCTCGCGTGCGATTGTACCGGACAGGGACATGTCGGTCAGGCTGACCCATATAAGCAATTTCTTTGGCGCGGCGTTCGACACCGAGCATGCCGTTTTCACCACGGAGTCGTTCGTCATAGGCCGGACGGAGTCTCCAGCCACACCTTTCGGCCTCGTGTTCGTGCCGGATACGACCTGTGTGAGTAGCTTGCCTGACGCCGGGCTCTGGCTTTACGTGCTGGACTAAAAACATCCCCCGGCGACGGGGGATTTACTTTCAGCAACCTTGCTTTTTCAACCTTGAAAACCAGCGGACGGCTGGTGCCTCGACAAGATGGTATAGCAAAATGCCGACGACCATGCTATATACAATCCCCTTGGCCAAGCCGGGGGCGTGGATAGAATCGACGAACTTGGGCATAAGCACGCCCTGGGCAAGGTACATGGCATAGCAATATTTCGAAGCGTGCGCTATCCACCCTGCCCTGTTCATATACTCGGAAACCAAGCCGGCGTTTCTGTTGCTTGCGACGATAAAGAACGCGAGTAAGGGCGCAGCGGTCATCGAAGCCACGACTCCGCCGCGCATGAACATGACCGTGCGGATTAAAAAGAACAGGCAGCCAAGCTCGGCGACGGTAAAGAATATCCTCCACCCTTTCTCCTTGGAAAACGACAAGAACCGGCTTGCATAGGCGACTATGATGCCTAATCCAAGCCAGGCGAAAGCCCTTAGTGTGCTATAGCCCCATGTCGGCCAAAAATAGTCGTGGAAGCACACGAACCAGACCGCGACGCCAAGGAACGGCAGGATATTTTCGACCTTGAACCTCCTTACCAGCCAGAAAAGCAGCAATGCACAATAGAAATATGACGAAGCGTACCAGCTTCCGCCGGTAAGCTGTGCGCTGCTGCGGACTATTCCCAGTCCGGACGGGTCTATAAGAGCCAAAGCCGCGACCAAGTTGCCCTTGCCGCCCATGAACCAATTCACAATCACGCATGCGGCGACGACCGGAACCAGGCGGAACCACAGCTTGGATGCGAAGCTTTTGAAGCTTGCATCGGGATTCGAAATGACCTTCAGCATGAAAAATCCGCTTATCATGAAGAATGCGTGGACGGAAAATACCTCGTCGAACATCTGATTGCGCGTATTGAAAGGGTTATGGCCGCCCTTGTGGAAAAACAATATGACGACCATGAAAAAGATACGCAGGAACTCTATCGAGTACAGTTTATCCGAAGCGGTACCAGAATCGCGGTTTTCCGCGGCACAATGGGGGGGGGCAAGTAGAGGCCGGCATTCTATTTCGTCCTAATTTTAGCATTTCAATTATACTGACCAGCGGTAGGTTGTCAAGACAATACTATGGCAGTACCGGCTCTATCGGAAGTCCGCGGCCTATCGAGATTACCCTGACATTATCGTCGAGGTTCAACGGATTATACGGCAGCGTTATAGAGAACAGTTCGGGGTTATTCCTCGCCTTTTCTATACCATGCAGGTTCATAAGCCAGACGTTCGGCCCCATCCAAGCTATCTTTTGCGTATTCAACGAGAAGACGCATACGAATATCGCGGACATAGCCATTGCAACGTGCGGCTTGAGCCTGGACGCAACAAATACCCATAAAATGGCCGAGGCAATCTGAGGAGCGAGGAAATGGCGAACATTCACGTCGTTCAACGACAGATAGTTGGCAACCACTTCGCCCTCTCCCTTTACCGCCGCCATCAACGCCACGAAAACCATACAGCTTGCAACCGCAGCAACCGGCAAGGCGAAGACGGGACGGGAAATGGAATCACGGCGCACTCCCGCCACCAACAGCAGGCACATGAAGAACGATACGAACAGCCAGCCGTAAGGCGCAATGTATCTCGAGAGCCGTCCGAACCAAGCGAACATCACTACGCTGTCGAAAAAGACCTTGTTCAAGGCGTTCAAAACGCCCTTGAAGCTTACCTGGGACAGTCCGATACTTCCGCTTTTGTGAAAATTGAACTCTATGTCCAAAGGCAAGCCGAAAAACCGCTTGTACCACATATTCCATTCGGCGCTTCTTGTGCAGAACAGCAATACGGAAAGAGCAAGCATGCCCAAAACAATGGATATGTCCTGTTTTCTGGCGCCGCTATCATACATTGCCCGAGCCGCATAAACAGGCAGCAAAGACACGCACTCGCCGCTTGTAAGCATTGCGAGCGGCAGAAGTACGATTTCGAACCGCGACAGCTTCCTGCCTATAGGTCGAAGGCCAAGGAACAGCAGCCAAATCCATAAGATATAATGCCAATCGAGCAGTCCCATATAGGCGTCTTTGCCCGCCGGAGCAAGCGCCAGCAGCAGCGCCAATACTCCGCGCAACCAAGTTTGCGGAACAAGCCATTCGTATTCCCTGCGCAATATTATGGTCGAGGTCCAAAATACCAGTGCAAAGGTCGCGACCACTATGCAATGCGGAACAAGGCCTGCGGGTAGAAATGTCATAAAGTATGAGAAAATCCTAGGCAAGGTATGCCAATAGCCGTCATATGGCATAAGAATCGAGTCCGCTCCGTAATTCAGCGCGTATTGGAGAAAAAGCCAGTGGTCTTCGCTGACCAGGACGGCGCTTCGGAACCGAAAATCAAACCTATAAAAAAGTACGGCGAATACTATCAGAGCCCAGAATTTCGGCGAGGAGGCAATACGCCCAAGCTTTTTTCCCCCCCCCCTATCGCGACTCTCAAAAATTCAAGTATTTTGTACATTATAACCCATGGATTATACCGGCGGATTGCGCTATGTCAAGGCCTTAAACGCCTTGATTGGCAAGGATAACAAGCTTATTTCCGGGCGTACTTTTCGCGCATGTTGTGGCGGTTCTTCTTTTTCAGGACGAACCAGCAGAGGAAGTTTATCAGCCATTTGGGATAAAGACGGGAATGCGGGATTGCCGGTGCTTCCGTCTCGATGGGCGCGGGCGGCGCGACTGCCGTAACTTGCGCGTCGCGGGCGGCAATTGCGGATTCGTATTGCATTATCCTTTCCTCGTACCACTGGAACTCTCGCTTTACCGCATGATTGCTTATCCCGTATTGCTTGGAAAATTCGCCAAGCTCCTTGATTAGGCGGTGTATGTTGTCCACTTGCCTTTCGAGTGAGAACAGGTATCTTGGCCTGATTGTATCCTTGTCCTTGCGATAATAGAAATTTATTCCGCCGCACATGATAACATAGCGGGCAAAACTTACCGCCTTTACGAAGAACAGCCTGTCTTCGCCGTAGAAAATACCTTCCGTAAAACGGAGGCCATGTTCTTCGATAAAACAGCGCCTATATAGGCATTGCCAGTGCCAAACGAACTTAAAAGGATATGTCATGCCAAAGTCGCAGATAACGCTATCGGTACCGAGGCCGAACCTTGTCATAAGTATCTTTTGGCCATCACAAATATCGCAGGAATTATCTATACCAAGTCCCGTAGCCATATCAAGCCCGGTACGTTTTATTTCGCGCAGCATAACCTCGAATGTACTGCAAGAAATGCAGTCGTCGCTGTCGAGGAAAAAGACAAATTCTCCACGGGCGTTGTCAAGGCCGATATTCCTTGCAACCGAAACGCCTCTGCTGCCGTCTGTGCCGGTCGAGAGAAGCCTTATGCGCGGGTCGGAGCTCATCATTTCGCGGACGATTTCCGGACCGTCGTCAGTGCTTTGGTCGTCAACTACCAGAATTTCAAAATCCTGAAATGTCTGGTACAGGACGGAAAGAATCGATGATTTTACATATCCGCTGTCGTTATAGAGCGGCATAATAAGGGAGATTACAGGCTTTGGGAGCTTGCCCCCCCCCTATATTTTCATGCAAATCCAAAGGTTTGCCGAGCGTCATTTCGTACCGGCCTTGGCCTTTATCTCCTCGGCAACGTTTCCGGGAACGTCGGCGTAGTGGTCGAAAGTCATCGAATACTGCGCCCTGCCCTGGCTCATCGAGCGCAGGGTGTTCACATAGCCGAACATGTTGGCAAGGGGAACCATCGCGGTTATGACGCGGGCGTTGCCTTCGCTTTCCATATTTCCGACCTGGCCGCGGCGGGAATTTATATCTCCGATTATGTCGCCCATGTACTCCTCGGGCGTTATGACGTCGACTTTCATTATCGGCTCCATAAGCTTGGGCGCGCACTGCGGAATATGTTCGCGGAATGCGGCGCGGCTTGCGATTTCGAAGGCCATGGTGCTTGAGTCGACCTCGTGATAGCCGCCGTCGAAGAGCACGACCTTGAAGTCGGTGGTGGGATAGCCCGCGATTACGCCGGTTTCCTTGGCCATCTTGAAGCCCTTTTCGACCGAGGGGATGTACTCCTTGGGCACGTTGCCGCCCACGACCTCGTTCTCGAACACGAAGCCGGAGCCGGGCTCCAAGGGTTCGTAGCGGAGCTTGATTTTCGCGAATTGACCCGAGCCGCCGGTCTGCTTTTTATGCGTATAGTCGAGTTCCATTTTTTTGGAAATGGTTTCGCGGTAAGCGACCTGGGGTGCGCCGATGTTGGCCTCGACCTTGAACTCGCGACGCATGCGGTCGACGATGATGTCGAGGTGGAGCTCGCCCATTCCCTTTATAATAGTCTGGCCGGATTCCTCGTCCGTGGCGACGCGGAAAGAGGGGTCTTCGACCGCGAGTTTCTGGAGCGCTATGGACATCTTCTCGATGTCGGCCTTGGTTTTCGGCTCGACCGCGACCTCGATAACCGGGTCGGGGAAGTCCATTTTTTCGAGGATTATGGGCTTGTTCTCGTCGCACAGAGTGTCGCCGGTGGTGGTATCCTTGAGTCCGACGAGCGCTATTATATCGCCGGCGTAGGCCTCTTTTATCTCCTCGCGGTTGTTGGCGTGCATAAGAATCATGCGGCCGATACGCTCTTTCCTGTCCTTGACGGAATTATACACGTACGAGCCGGCCTCGAGCTTGCCGCTATAGATACGCGTGAAAGTCAGGCTGCCCACGAACGGGTCGTTCATAATCTTGAACGCGAGGGCGGAGAACGGCGCGTTGTCGTCGGAGGCGCGGGTATCCTCGGCATCGTTTTTCGGGTTCACGCCCTTGACCGGAGGGATGTCCAGCGGGCTTGGCAGGAAGTCGACCACGCAGTCGAGGAGGTACTGCACACCCTTGTTCTTGAACGCCGAGCCGCAGAAAACCGGGAAGATTTTCATGGCGATAGTGCCCTTGCGGATGCACTTCTTCAATGTTTCGAGGTCGGGCTCCTTGCCGTCGAGGTATTCCTCCATGGCCTTGTCGTCGAACTCGACCGTTTTCTCTATCAGCTCGGCGCGGGCGGCGGCGGCCTTGGCCGCGAGGTCGGCGGGGATGTCGACTATGTCGTATTTTGCGCCTAGGTCGTCCTGCCCCTCGGGCCAGATGTGCGCCTTCATGGTCAAGAGGTCGACTATGCCCTTGAAATCGGCTTCATTGCCGACGGGGAGTGTAATGGAGACGGGGTTCGCGCCAAGCTTGTCCCTTATGGTGTCGAGGCAGTGCGCGTAGTTGGCGCCAATCCTGTCCATCTTGTTTATGAAGCAAATCCTTGGCACGCGGTACTTGTCAGCCTGGCGCCAGACGGTTTCGGATTGCGGCTGGACTCCGCTTACGCTTTCGAACACGGCGACGGCGCCGTCGAGGACGCGAAGCGAACGCTCGACCTCGATTGTAAAATCGACGTGCCCGGGCGTGTCAATAATATTTATGCGGTGGTCTTTCCAGTACGCGGTGGTGGCGGCGGAGGTTATCGTTATGCCGCGCTCCTGCTCCTGCTCCATCCAGTCCATAGTGGCGGCGCCGTCGTGGACTTCGCCAATCTTGTGGCTTTTGCCGGTGTAGTACAGGATACGCTCGGTCGTAGTCGTCTTGCCGGCGTCGATGTGCGCCATTATTCCAATATTACGGTAGTCCTTGAGTTCCGTCGTGCGGGGCATGATATATTCCCTTTCCCTTTATTTGTTCAATTTCCCCCTCTGGAGGTGCCGTTCGTCTCTCTGTCCAGCCTTTTGAGGGCTTCCGTATCCCTTTCGGACACCGCCCGGGCCCATTCGGCGGCCTTGGCGCGGCGCTCGTCGGACAGGTTTATCCCGGGCAGAGTGCTCGGGCGTAAGAATACGGATGTCCCGAACTTCGGAGCAATCCGATTATGAGTGTAATCGCCGCCGTTCGAGCCAAACGGATTCCTCATATTACCACCTGAAGTGAGCGAAAGCCTTGTTCGCCTCGGCCATCTTGTGCACGTCGGCGCGCTTTTTAAGCGCGTTGCCATTGCCGGCCAGAATATCGACAAACTCGCCCGCGAGCCTTGCGTCCATGGTCTTTTCCCCGCGTTTCTTTGCGGCGTCGATTATCCAGCGTATGGAGAGAGCCTCGCGCCTAGAGGCGCCGACCTCGGTCGGGACCTGGTAGGTCGCACCACCGACGCGGCGGGAGCGAACCTCGAGGGAGGGCTTGACCTTCTCGACCAGCTCGATAAACTGGGGCAGTTCGTCCTTTTTCGTCCTCAATTTCAGAGTGTCGAGCGCCTTATATACAATGCTGGTGGCGACGGTGCGCTTGCCATCGACCATCAAATAGTTGGAAAACTTGGCCACAAGCACGTTCTTGTATTTAGGATCGGGGAGCAGTTCGCGTTTTACCGCACGATTTCTACGAGACATATCTATACTCCATTATTTCGGGCGCTTGGCGCCGTAGAGGGAGCGCGCCTGCTTGCGGTTGGCGACGCCCTGGGTGTCCAGCACGCCGCGGATTATGTGGTATCTTACGCCGGGCAAGTCCTTGACGCGGCCGCCGCGTATCATCACGACCGAGTGTTCCTGGAGATTATGTCCGACGCCGGGGATGTATGCCGTGACCTCGTATCCGTTGACCAGCTTTACGCGGGCGACCTTGCGCAGAGCCGAGTTCGGCTTTTTCGGGGTGGTCGTATAGACCCTGGTGCAGACGCCGCGCTTTTGCGGGTTGCTCTGCATCGCGGGAACCTTGGACTTTTTCACCTTGTCCGCGCGCGACTTGCGTATCAACTGGTTTATCGTAGGCATTATAACCCTTTCTTGTTCGTTCTTTATAGCAAAAAGTGGTGGTATGATAATTCCGCACGGAGGCGAAGTCAAGCTAATTTTTCACGACTTTTGGCGAGAGATTTTTATTTTTGCCTATTGACATGGGGGGGGGAGTTGTGGTATAATTTCGCTAAAAGGAGATGGAAATGGAGAGAAAATATCTGCTGGGTTTGGCTTTTTCGGTTGCACTTTGCTCGGTTGGCGCGCGGGCGCAGGAGCCTGGTGGCGGCGCGCCTGAGGCGGAAGCGCCGGCTTCGGAGGAGGAGTGCCAAAAAATAGAATCCCCAGGAACATCCTGCAATGGCAAATGCAAGCTTGTACAATGCAAAGGGATTTTTGCCAATGATAACGTTTGGATAGTGGGCGACAAAAACGGACCATCTTCCAACCTTGTATATTTTGAAGAAGGTTCAATTCCCGGCTGTAGCACAACCGCGAAAATTACTATAAAGGATGGTAAAGCTGATGCCGGGCAAGCGAATGCCTGTCAGACATTTAAGGACATGATAGAGGTAAGGAATTATGCCAGAGAAATGGCGGGGACGACCTCTCCTAGCGCACAAACTAAAAAGAGATATATCGACAAAGCCGAGATAAATATAGCTGTGCAATCTGACGGTGAAGCGCCACTTGGGGATAGCGCAGCTATAACTACTGAGAGTATTATTGAAAAAAAGGCCAATTTGGAAGCTATTGCCAAGAATTTAAGGAAAAACGCGGCGTTTTTGCCGGAAAGTGATATAACATGGACCGCCGCTACGTTTAATTCCGGAACCAATGGTTGTGATAATTATAAAGTTGCGGATGTTTTTGCTATACGAGATGAGAATGGGGGCGCGAATAACAATCTAACTCTTGTAACTGAGGGAAGTGGGTCAGGTACAACCAGAAAGCTTTTCAAAGATAATGACAATGTTGTTTATGCGCCGGTAATGCGTATTTTAGACAACACTCAGGCGCAGAGGGTTCGACTGGCTTACGAGACGTGTCTTGATAGTAAGACTGCGGATGTTTTGTTTTCAGAAGTTAATTTTGATGATAACGATGATATTAAAACTTTTCTCGGAGGAGGAGACTTAAGTTTATATATTGAAGCTACTATGAAAAGCAAATTTGATAATTTGAAAGCATTTGTAAATACATATAAAACTAGGGCTCCAGCACTTGGTGTAGGTATTTCTCGTTTTTCAAATAGACCAGCATCATATAATATATTAATTAATAAATATACAATCTGTACTGATAATACATGTAGTTGTAATAATGATAATTCAAAAATGACAGCTAGGAAGACAGAGATTATGAATTTGGATATCGGTTCATATTCCCTTGTGAATTTCAAAATACCTTCTACATCTTTCACAAATGATAATAATTTTACCGTCGTTGGGAATGGCGGCATAAGCGATTTCGACATATACAGCACGCAAGTGTCCAAGTGGTTGCGCACTAGCAATGGGGACGTGGATGCCGGTATTGAAGCTTGCTATAATGCTTGTTCCAACTGTGAATAATAACGGAGAGAAGAAATGAAATTCAGGATTGCGGTTACGGGGTGTTCGGTTGCGGCGTTGCTGTGTGGAATGGCGTTCGATGTCGAAGCCTCAAAACGTGCAGAGAGGCGCGGGACGCGAGGGACTCCGGCCTCTTCAAACACTGGCGGAGGGCGGCGCGGGCGTGGTAGAGCTCCGGACCCGGTTGTTCCCGCTCCGGCCGTGCCGGAGAATCCTGCGCCAATTACCCCTGTCCTGCCTCCAGCGGCTAAGATTGAGGACTTGGTGGACAGTGTTGCCTACCGTGCGGCATATGACGATGTTACGGCGGCGTGCGAAGATGCGGACGGGTCGCTTGACGCCGTTGGCGCACTGGCTGGCTGGACGACTGGACTTTCGGCCGTCGGCACTGTGGCGGGCGCGACGGCTTTATTTACCGGACTTGGGAAAAAGAGCGTCGATAACGCTATCAAAAAGCAATACGAAAACGAGTCGAAGAAGGTCGTGCCGGGCATTCTTACTACCAATCCCGACGGTACTACAGTGGTTGAATTGACTGATGCAACCTCTGCTATTCCGGAAGTACCTACTATAACCATGGACAATATTGCCGACTATAACAAAATTGCAGATGCCACTCCTGTGAACATACAGCTAGGGGCGGTGTGGGTGCTTGCCAAGCTTGGAAGAATTGAACAAGCCCTCAGCCCCTCCGCTTCCGGCGGCGGAGGTGGTTCTCCGACCGGGGCGACGGGTACGGCTGCGGCAAGCGGGCCTGATACCGGGCTGTGCGCCGGACTTTCCGACAACAAGGAGAAAGAGGCGTGTGTGATAAAGTCCTCGACGTCGAATACGCTTGGCACCGTGCGGGTGGCGGCGGCGACGGGCGCGACGCTGACTTCGCTTGGCTCGACCATCACCGCTGGCGTTGCGGCAAGCAAGATTTCGGATGCCATCAAGAAGCTTGACGACTGCCGCGACGCGTCGGATGCGTTTGCAAAATTCAACTCGGCAATCCAGGCCAAAATAACGGAGATTCAGGGCAAGGACATAACCATACCCGACTCGGTTCTTGCGGACGCGACCGCCAAGTCCGAGAAGTCCAAGGCCGTCGGCGATGCCTGCCGTGGATTTGATACCGGCAACCTGACCACCATGAAAAACCTGCTGACGGCTTCGGCGATTACCTCGGGCGTCGGAACGGCAAGCGGAGTCGTGGGCACTATCGCTTCGTTCAAAAACCGTAAGGCTTGGGAGGCGCCGAGGAATCAGGACGGCACGGTCGACTCTGTTGCTGCCGCGGGAGCCGCGAAGGAAAAGAAGCTTGACGGGAACGACATAGCGAACATATTCAACGGCGTTACCGCCGTGACCTCGCTTGGCACGACGATTATGTCCGGAATCACAAATTTTGGCGAGATAAAGGAAAAATTCGAATCGACGAAGGACAACATCTCGGCCTGCGTGAAGACGCTTGGCGACTAGGCGGGAAAAAGTTGACATCTGGTCAGAATCGTGATAAAATTGTTTGTGTATAAATAAAAGAGGAGAAAATGGTATATAATTTTATCAAAATGAGGGGGGGGGTAAAAACTTAGGCCTTTTCCTTTTGGCTGTCTTTGCAGTCCTTGGCCAAGACGCTCAGGCGCAGAAAAGTGTGCGCGAGTCCGGCGGCAGAAGAGAGGTTGCCAGGAACGGCACAAGCGGATTAGCGAGGGAAAGCGGCGGCAGAGGCGCTAGGACTAGGTCGTCTCCTAACATAACGACTGGTTCGTCTGGCACGGATTGCGACGCTCCGGATAATGATTTGTGTTATAAAATAACTACAGGCTCTGATATTTCGTATGGATTGAAGGACATAGGGTATTTCACAAACAGACGTGTCGATTTGAAACCCACAGCAACTGTCAATGCGGCAGTGGATAATTACCTCAATGATAACGGCCGACGTCTTGTGGCGAAGTTCGGAGCAGGCATATTCACCAAATATTCGAATACGTCTGGCACTGCGTCCACTACTTGGTGCGGAGTCGGCACAGACGACAAGGTTACCGCCAATGCCATTACCACATGCGGCCCAGAGGGGTTCAGGGTTTGCGTCAATATAGATGAAACGGATACGTCTGGTGTCAAGACTTATGCCTGCGCCACAAACAGCGGGTATATAGAAATGCCGTTTAACTATATAACCAAAACTGCTGCGGAGACGGCTGCGGAGCTTGAGGCGGCCAATACTGCCAAGACGACGGCGGAGGCATCAGTAACATCGCTTACAAGCTTGGTGGCCGGAATAACGCAGCTTGATACCAACATAGCGGGTGTCCTTAAAAAGTGCAAGAGCATAACCGATGGGTCTAAGGACGAAGTTATGAACTGGCTTACCGCTTCGTCAGTCGGCGGAGGCGTCAGCGCGCTTGGCGGGCTTGTCGGCACCATCTCAGGCGGCGTAGCTGCGGGTAAGGACACGACTAAAGACGGCAAAACGGCCGCCGGGGGTTGGGGCGTCGCAAGCGGAATCGCCGGAATGGCCGGCGGAGGGCTTGCCCTTACCGGAACGCTTGTCATACGCGGAAAAATCGAAAACACTTACTCGAATGCGGAGGAATGCGAAGAAGAGACACAGAAACTTAAAGATTCGTCGGCCACCGTAAGAATTATAAAGGCATATACAGACTGTGCGGCTCCGAAGACATGGAACTGGAGCACGAATACTTGTGTCTGACCTATTATAATAAACCGCAGGAAGCCGCCCTAATTATTCAGGGCGGCTTCTTTGTCTACAGGAAACCGATTAGGCTTGAACTTTGTAAAGCTTTAGTGTTATAAAAGCTATGATGTACAAGGACATGGCTCGATGAACAAGCTTACCAAGCCGAAAAACATGAAAATCCAGATTATCAAGCGGCTTGTGCGTAAGGCGTTCGTTGTCATATTCATACTGTTCTCGTTCATCATAATCTTCGTCGGCAAGCCGGATTCCATGATAATCTCAAAGACGAGCGGGGTGGTCATGAACCTTGTCGCCCCGGTCATCGGCGCAATATCGTACCCCATCCGAAAAATCGGCGCGTTCGTCGCGGACGCGCAGCATTTCGGCGAGGTAGATGCAATCAACAAAAAGCTCGAGCGCGAGATTTCCGAGCTGCGCGAGCAGATAGCGGCGCTTAAATCCGATCGGGCCGAGGCCGTCAAAATCAAGGAAACGTGCAACTTTTCCAGCAACGAGGCGGTGCGTTTCGTCCTTGGCACCCGTGTGGTCGGGGCGAGCGGCGGCGGGTTCTCGCGCTCGTTCATCCTTGAC
>JAISGI010000039.1 GCA_031263095.1 Rickettsiales bacterium
GCTCTATGACAAGATTGTCGGCGGCAATTTCAACCCCATGACCCTCGGCGGATATAGGATTTCGATTGCCAAGGACGACCTACTAAGGTTCGAAAGGGAAAAGCCCCGCAAACAAAATAAACCGTAAAAAAGCCGGGGTTTCCCCGGCCTTTTTACACAAATCTCCAAATAAAACGCAACGCGTTTTATTTGATTTTCTTGTCCATGCGATCCATCTTTTCCATCTTGCACCCTTCGCCCCTCGGCCCGTCATGATGATGGCGACGATGCCCCTTCTTGCAGCAGATCGAGCAGCCGATTGCAATGCCGACGGCAAGCACGACAAGCAGCTTGATTATTTTCTTGCCCTTCGAGCAGCAGCACCCGCACCCGCATGGACAGCTTGCATCCGCGGCAGCGGGAGCTTTCGCGGGCGCAGCCTTGGCGGCAGGTTTTCTAAAAGTCTTTTTGGTGGCCATTTTTTTCTCCTTATTTGGTTTTTGCTTTGACTTTCCCTAAGCGAATATTATTATACTTCCTATGTCCGGGGAATTCAAGAGGTATTTAGGAATAGACTACGGCGCCGCACGCGTTGGCGTGGCCATATCCGACTTCGACGGACGCCAGGCATTCCCGGCAAAAACACTTCCCGCAGCCGTTGCTGTCAAAGAAATCGCAAGGCTGGCGCGCGAGGAAAACATAGGCCTAATCGTGGTCGGCCTACCACTCGAGATGAGCGGACGCGAGGGCGAAACGGCCGCCGCCGCCCGCAAGTTCGGCGAGAAATTGGCCGCCGAGAGCGGATTGGAAGTAGAGTTCTACGACGAACGCCTTACTTCCTCCGGCGCGGAAAAACTCCTGATTCGCGAGCTTGACATGTCAAGGGCCAAACGCAGGGAACGCCTGGACTCCGCCGCCGCCGCGACTATCCTCCAGGGCTGGCTGGACAAGAAAAACTATTGAGCAGGTCTTCGCTCGCCCACACCGCGCCGTACTCGTTTTCGCAAACCAAATGCAAATGCGGATTCGCACGCAGCCGCGGCAAAACCTTGTCCCAGCTCTGCGGCCTAGGCGCGTCGTCGCGCACGCTGTCGGGCGATTCGTCCTCGAAATGCTTGCCGAAAGCAAGCACGGTTCGCGACCGCGCCACATCTATGTTCACGTTGTCCACATAGTTTAGTTTCCGGTTGCCGGAAAAGAATATGGCAAGCTTGTCGTTTGTAATAATGGTCACATCCTCGCCCACGGCCTTGTACGGGGCAAGGAACGCCCGAAGCTCCGCCGGCGCCGGTGCATAGGACAGGGGCTTCATCTCGCGCACAATCCGCCCGCTAAAAAACGCCGCGCAAACAAGGCCGGACCAGCACAGTACGCCGCGCCCAACCTTCTTGTCCGCAAGACCGTATATCGCCGCAACCAGCATGAACATGACCGCTTGGTCGTTGTACTGGAATCCGATAAGCCAATACTGATGTATCCGCGCCGAGGCGATGTTAGCCCCCACACACGGCAACGCTGCAAAGCTCGAGGTAATCCCCCTCCGGGACATAAGCGGCGTGAAAAAGAAAAACCCATAAACTGCCGCCACATAAAGCACCTTCTTGCCCACGTCGACGAACGGGTTTATCATGCCGGAATATGGATATGGTATTCCCGAAAGCGCCGGCATTATGACATAGCAAGCCGTAAAGAAATACACGGTCGAAAGCACGGCCAAGCCGACACCCAACCGCCGCCGTCCAAGCATAAGGAAAGCATATATGCCAATCCCGAATACCGATATCGCCGACCTCTCGCTTGCGCCCAATAATACGATGACGCATGCCCATAAAACCCAGTCTTTCCCGCGGTGCAAGGCCCATATCGCGACAAGTATAATGAACGCGAACATGGTCTCGATATGGAACGTGAATGTCGCCGCACCCCAAAACATCGGGTTGAACAGCAGAAGCAGTTCCAATAATATCCACTTGCCCGGCTCGTCCCTGCCCGTGATTGCCTTTGCAACTATTGGCACCATAAGGACGGCAAGCCCGCACCCGATTGCGCCAGCAATCGCTAAAAAGTACTCTCCGCCAAACAGCCGGGCCAAGGGCGCCAATAATAAAAATCCGAATTGCGCATGATCGCCAATCGCGTTCGTGCCGAACCGCTGAAGATAAAGGCTTGCCTCGAACCCGTCCCCACGGGCAAGAGAAGATACAAGATTCGCGAACCACCCGTAATCGTACAGATTGGCCCGGAATTTCCAAATCTTATAGACGCATACAAAAGTGAAAAAAGCCGTGGCAAGCAGGGGTATCCACCACCGCGCTATCCGTTCAAGGCTTTGCCCCCCCCCTTATGTACACATTCCTATTTTTCATAATTCCCTACTTCTTCACCGCGAAATTCTTCCCGTCTTTGGGAAGCAGGATATAGTACGAGCCTTCCGACTTCATCCGCCCGGATTTATCGAAAGCCCGCCGTCCGCCGCCCCAGAACAAATCCGCGCGCACCACGCCCTTGATTGCCGCACCAGTATCCTGCGCCACGACAAGCCGCTCGATAGCGATTCCGTCCGGGTCGCGCGTGGCAAGGAAAAGCGGCAGGCCAAAGGGTATGAACTCGGTATCCACAGCAATGCTCCGCCCCGGGGTAAGCGGCACGCCCATAGCACCGATTGGCCCGTCCCCGTCAATGTCGCGGAAGAATATGAAACGGTTGTTTTTCTGCATCAGCCGACGCGCCCGCTTGGGATTGGAATCAAGCCACTTTTTGACCGCTATCATAGAATATCCGCCATCCGGCCGCACTCCCTCGGTCATTAAAATCGAACCGATACCAGAGAATTTGTGCCCGTTGTTGCCCGCATAGCCAACGCGATACTTCTCGCCTTTCTTGGTCTTTACCACGCCCGAGCCCTGGATATGGAGTATGTGCACCTCCGAGGGCTTTTTGGCCCAGAACAGCACCGGCGCACGCGAGCGCAAATCCCCGTTCTCGATTTGCGCGCGGGTCTTGTACGCCGACCCGTCCGCGGGCAGGTCGAACGGCTTGCCATATATAGGTACAAGGTTGTCGCAGTCAGGCTCAAGCTCGCCCTCCACCTCGGCCTCGTAATACCCGGTAATCATGCCCTTCTCGCCAGAGGATTCCAAGGAGGACACCTTATAAGGGTCGAACCATTCTTCGAAGTATGCCTTGGCCGCGGCCTTGTCGGCCTTCTGTGGCGCCGCCTCGCACGCCTCTTTCATGAAATCGGCCGATATGACGATTTGCGAGGTGCCGATGAAGTCCCCCTCGGAAAGGATTTTCGCGCAAGACTTGCGGAACGAGACAAGGCCGGCCGCGGCGTCGTCCCTGCTCCAATTGGGCAAATCCGCGAAGCCCACAGCCTCGAGGTTCATCTTCTTTTCAGACTTTTTGAAGGGGATCCTGTCGTCCAAACGCGAGCTTCGGCACGAGGCCAAGCCAAGCGCGAATAACAACAGGATCCCGCTTTTCCGGAACATATTCTCCCTCATTTCGGTAGATGTATGATAGCATGTTTCAACCGCCCGCTCAACATTTATTTTCCCTATTGCATATTTTCCTGCGACGTGTTATCTTTATATTGTTGCAGAGATGCATCGCAAGGCCACAATCTTGCAATTTCCAAAGGCATTTCCAGCTTGGGTTGGAGAGCGGTAGAATATATTGAATATACCGTGCTGTACCAGCCTTTGGAAACAGTATTGTGGCTCCAACCATACTTATAGATAAGGAAGGGAATCCGCTTCACTTTGCAAAAGTTTGTGCTAATATGCTAATACGTTATATAGTACCAAACAAAAAGGAGGATTAAATGAAGAAAACCATGCTCATCGTACTCGTCTGCGCGCTTTCGGCCTGCGCGTGCAAGTGCCGCTATAACGAATACCTGCCCGAGAATAACCGGCTTGCCATTCCCGATGAGCTAAAGCCGGTCAAGTCCGCGCCGGCTGCCGCCCAAGTTCCGGCCGTGCAGGTTCAAGCCGAGGCCGTAAGGGAGTAGGATGTCATCAGGCAAAACAAGTCTTACGCCGATGATGGCGCACTATTTCGAGGTAAAGGGACAGCACCCCGATTGTCTTCTGCTCTATAGGGTGGGCGATTTTTACGAGCTGTTCTTCGACGATGCCAAGGTTGCCTCCGGCGAGCTTGGCATAGTGCTTACCAGCCGCGATTCCCATACGCCCATGTGCGGCATACCGTACCACGCCTTCGACGCCTACGTGCCGAGGTTGGTGCAACGGGGTTTCCGCGTCGCCGTCTGCGACCAGCTTGAGACGCCCGATGAGGCCAAGGCGAACCGCGGGCCCAAGGCAACCGTAAGCCGCGGCATAACAAGGATATTCACCGCCTCTACCATTACCGAGGACAGCCTGCTCTCTGGCGCCGCGAACAATTTCTTGGCCGCAATCGACTTCAAGGGCAAGCTCGAGGTCGAGGCAAGCCTCGCTCTGATAGATATTTCGACAGGCGAGGTCGAGGTTTATACCCTGCCGCTGCTTGTGCTCTCTTCGACGCTTGCGCTGAAAGATCCGCGCGAGGTTATTGTTCCGGACGAGCTTCTCCGCGCGTCGCAGTTCGACAAGTTCACGGCCGAGTTCAAGAGAAAGATTGTCGTGCGCCCGCGCCCGGACGACCTGCTCTCCAAGGGCAGGCTGCAAAAGGCTTTCGGCACAGGCGTTTCGCACTCGTTCACGCCGCTCGAATCTTCGGCTCTTGCTATGGCCTTGGGCTATGTCGAGATGACCCAGATGGGACGCATGCCGCGCCTTAAATACCCCAAAAGGGCCTCAGCGGGCGACACTATGGAGATTGACGCCTTCACCGCCAAAAGCCTGGAATTGTTCGATTCGCAGGACAAGGAGGACAGCCTCTCGCTCTTCAAGGTAATCGACCGGACAAGGACAAGCAAGGGCCGCAGACTGTTATATTCGTGGCTTGCCGCGCCCTTGACCGACTCTGCCGGGATAGAGAAGCGCCAAAACGCGGTGCAGTTCTTCATAGATAACCGCGACGCACGCGCACGCACGCGCGATATTCTGTCCTCCATGGCCGATTTGGAGAGGATTCTAAGCCGCGCGTCCTTGAGAAGGGCCTCTCCCCGCGACCTGGTTCAGGCGGCTACCTCGATTCTCTTCGCGCCCGAGCTTGCCGAAATTCTGCGTCCCGCCGGCTACACGCTTGATTCTCCGCGCGAGCTTGCCAAGAAGATACGCGACGCCATTATCCCCGACCCGCCTGCGCGCGCCCAAGACGGAGGGTTCATACGCGAGGGTTTCTCGGCGCAGATGGACGAGCTTCACCGGCTCTCCGCGAACGCGCGTCAGGTGATTCTCGACCTGCAGTCCAAATACGCGCTCGAGACCCAAGTGATAACGCTCAAGGTCAAATATAATAATATATCCGGCTATTTCGTCGAGGTGCCAAGCGCCCGCGCCGCAGCGCTTATGGAAAACCCGCTCTTCAAGCACAGGCAGACGCTTGTCGGGGCGGTTCGCTTCACGACCGAGGAGCTGTCTTCGCTCGAAAGCAAGATTTTGATGGCCTCGGACAAGCATAAGAAGCTCGAGCTCGAGATTTTCGACGGGCTTGCCTCCGACCTCCTCTCGGCCGAGGCCGAGATAAAGACCCTGGCGGACGAGCTTGCGCTAATCGACGTCTGCTCTGCTCTGGCCGAGGCCGCGTTCCAAGGAAATTGGACAAGGCCGACTGTGGACGCGAGCCTCGCTTTCGAGGTAAGGGACGGCCGCCACCCCATAGTCGAGGCCGCTATGAAACGCTCCTGCGGCACGTTCATCCCGAACGACGCAAGGTTCGAGGACGAGGAGAAGTTGTGGCTTTTGACCGGCCCGAACATGGCCGGAAAATCGACCTTCCTGCGCCAGAACGCGGTCATCGCGATAATGGCCCAAATCGGAAGCTTCGTGCCCGCAAGTTTCGCCCACATCGGCTGCATAAGCAAGCTGTTCAGCCGCGTAGGCGCAAGCGACAACCTCGCCCAGGGCCTCTCCACGTTCATGGTCGAAATGGCCGAAACCGCCGCCATCCTGAACCGCGCGGACGAACGCAGCTTCGTGATACTTGACGAAATCGGACGCGGCACCGCGACGTTCGACGGCCTTGCGATTGCATTCTCCACGCTTGAACATCTGGATTTGAAGATAGGCTGCCGCGGCCTGTTCGCGACCCATTACCACGAGCTTACCGACGCCCTCGAAGGGCTGAAATCCGTGGCTGCATATACTATGCAGGTAAGGGAGGAGGACGGCGAGGTCGTCTTCATGCACAAGGTGGTAAAGGGCATGAGCTCGAGCAGCTACGGCATCCACGTCGCGCGTATCGCCGGCCTGCCAAGCGTGGCGATAGAACGCGCGAGAGAGGTTTTGACCAAGCTCGAAACCGACGGCACGCTCGCCTCCAAGGATTTGTTCACATACAAACGCCCGGCGCGCCAGCCACCGGATTTAGGCGATTCGCGCAAGATGGAGGATTTGGCTGCCAAGCTTAGATCTATCGACCCCGACGCCATGAATCCGAAAGAGGCGCTCGAAGTCCTGTACGAAATAAAGCGATTGCTACCCTAGCTTTTTCTTGAGTATGTCATTGACAAGGGCGGGGTTTGCTTGGCCCTGCATGGCCTTGAGGACTTGGCCCACGAACCATCCGAAAAGCGCGACCTTGCCGCCGCGGTACGCCGCGACATTCTCGGGCGAGGCGGCGATGACAGTATCGACCGTGGCCTCGATTGCGCCGGTATCGGAAACCTGGCGCATACCCCGCTCCTCCACGATTTTCTGCGGATTCGCACCCTCCTTGTACACAATGGCAAGCACCTCTTTCGCAATCTTTCCCGAAATCGTGCCGTCCTTGATAAGCATGACAAGCTCGGCCAAGGCGCCAGCCGACACGGGCGAAGCCTCGATGTCCCGCGCCTCCGCGTTTAGAAGCGCGAACAGGTCGCCCAAAATCCAATTCGCCACAAGCTTGCCGTCATTGCAACCCTTGGCCGCCTCCTCGAAATATTTCGCCAAGGCGATGTCCGAGGTAAGCAGAGCCGCATCCTGCTCCGCAAGGCCGAATTCCGCCATGAACCGCGCTTTCTTCGCGTCCGGCATTTCCGGCAGGCCCGCACGAATCTTCTCGACCAATCCCTGTTCAAGCACCAGCGGCAAAATGTCCGGATCCGGAAAATAGCGATAGTCGATAGCGTTTTCCTTGGTGCGCATGGCGCGCGTAGTGCCGGTCGAGGCGTCGAACAGCCGAGTTTCCTGCACCACCTTTCCGCCACCCGAGAGAACCTCCGCCTGCCGCCGCGCCTCGAACTGCACCGCCTGCATTGCAAAGCGCACCGAGTTCACATTTTTAGTCTCTGTCCGCGTGCCAAGCACCGCCGAACCGATAGGCCGCAACGATAGATTGACGTCGCACCGCATCGAGCCCTCGTCCATGTTCCCGTCGCAAGTGCCAAGCCACCGCACAAGCGAGCGAAGCTTCTTCAAATACTCGCCCACCTCGTGCGGCGAGGTTAAATCCGGCTTGGAAACAATTTCCATAAGCCCCACGCTAGCACGGTTGAAGTCCACATACGAAACGTCCGGCGACCGGTCATGGAAAAGCTTGGCCGCGTCCTGCTCCACGTGAAGCCGCTCGATTCGCACACGCTTGAGGGCGCCCTCTTCGGTCGTAATCTCGACCCACCCGTCCGTGACAAGCGGCTGCGTGTGCTGCGAAATCTGATACCCGGACGGCAGGTCGGCGTAAAAGTAATGCTTGCGCGCGAAGACCGAGGTTTCGTTGATAGTGGCATTCAGGCCCAAGCCGGTGCGTATCGCCTGCTCCACGCAGACCTTGTTTATGATAGGCAATTGCCCCGGAAAACCTGCGTCCATGAACGAGACATGCGAGTTAGGCGCCCCGCCGAATTTCGCGGCCGAGCCCGAGAATAATTTCGAATCCGATATGATTTGGCAGTGAATTTCAAGGCCGATGTTGCACTCATATTTATCGTTCACAATGTACATTATCTGCCTCCTACCTTGGACGGCCGGTTGTCAAGCCCGGCGGCCTTCTCGATATGCCACGCAGTCCGGTAAAGCCTGTCCTCCTCGAACGCTCGGCCGATAAGCTGCATGCCAAGCGGCAGCCCGCCCGAACTTAGCCCCGCAGGCACGGAAATGCCGGGCAACCCGGTCAAGTTCGCAACCACGGTATAAACGTCCGAAAGCCATACTTCGATAGGGGTCATCTTCGCGTCCTTGGAAAAAGCCGGCCCCGGCGCCGTAGGGGTCAGGATGACATCCACTTTCTTGAACGCCTCGTCGAAATCCTGGACAAGCAGGCGGCGCACTTTCATAGCCTTCAAAAACGACCGCTCGTAGAACTCTTCTGTAAGGATAGTCGCACCGACCAGAAGCCGACGGCGTACTTCCGCCGAGAAACCCTCCGTCCGCGTCTGCTCGTACATTTCGTCAAGCGAGGAAAACGGCCCCTTTGCCCGGTACCCGTACTTCACGCCGTCATAGCGCGCAAGGTTCGACGACGCCTCCGCCGGAGCGATAATGTAATAAACCGCCATGGCGTATTTTGTGTGCGGGAGCGAAACTTCTACCACCTCCGCGCCAAGCGAGCGCAAATCCGCCACCGTCTTGTCCCAAAGTTTTTGCACCTCGGGGTTCAAATCGTCGCTCTTATATTCGACAGGAATCCCTACCTTGAGGCCCTTGATGGATTCGCCAAGCACCGCGCTATAGTCGGGAACTTCCTTGGGCGCCGACGTCCCGTCCCTCTCGTCCCTGCCCGCGATTATGCGGGTAAGAAGCGCATTGTCCGCCACGTCCCGCGTAATCATCCCAGGACAGTCGAAAGACGAGGCATAGGCGACCACGCCATACCGCGACACACGGCCGTACGTAGGTTTTAGCCCGACCAAGCCGCAGAACGACGCCGGCTGGCGGATAGAGCCGCCCGAATCTGTACCAGTGGCAGCCATTGCAATCCCCGCCGCAACCGCTGCCGCAGAACCGCCGCTCGAGCCGCCCGGCACCAGAAACTCTCCCTCGCGCGAATACGGATTCTTGACCGGCCCGAAGTACGAGGTTAAAGTGGTCGAGCCCATAGCGAACTCGTCAAGTGCGGTCTTGCCAAGCATTATTCCACCCGCACCGAACAAGCGCTCGGTCACGGTCGACTCGTACTCCGGCACAAAATTCTCGAGCATTTTGGACGAGGCGGTAGTCCGCACTCCCTTGGTGCAGAAAAGATCTTTAATTCCCAGCGGAATCCCATCCAGCCCCCGCGGTTTCGAGAGTGCCCGCCGCCCGTCCGACTCCTTCGCCGCCGCAATCGCAAGCTCCGCGGTTTCTGTGATATAGGCATTGAGGCCGCGCTGCGCCGCCATGTTCTCTATGTGCGCATAGGTCAAATCCGCCGCGCTGATTTCTTTCTTTGCAAGGAGGCCCAACGCCTCCATAACCGTCAAATCCGTAAGGGTCATATCGTTATCTCTTTCGCCTTGCCGCCGCGCGCCCACCATTCCAAAACCAGCTTGAGGCAGGTTATATTCGTGAACAGGGAGCTCGCGATTCCGATAATAAGCGTGACCGCGAAGCCCTTGACCGGCCCGCTCCCGAAGTTCAGCATTATGAACCCGCACGCAAGCGTGGTCAGGTTAGAATCGACGATTGCCGAATACGCGTTCGAAAATCCGTTTTCTATGGACTTGAGGGTGCTCATGCCAAGCCGCTTTTCCTCCCGCATGCGCTCGAAGATAAGCACGCTCGCATCCACCGACATCCCGATGTTGAGGGCGATTCCCGCAATACCCGGAAGTGTCAAAGTCGCACCGGTAAGCACAAGCCCGACGAAAATCAAAAGCACGTTGAACGCAAGCACAAGGTCCGCGAACAGCCCCAAAAGCCCGTACGTGAAGAACAGGAAGACAAGCACCGCCGCGCCGCCGATTATCGAGGCATACGTCCCCATGCGTATCGAGTCCGCGCCAAGCCCGGCCCCAACCGTACGCTCCTCCACGACCGACATTTCGGCCGGCAACGCGCCCGAGCGTAGCATTGTGGACAAATCCTTGGCTTCTTGGATTGAGAAGCCGCCGGAAATCTGCCCTCGCCCGCCGGAAATCGGCTCTTGTATGACCGGCGCGGAGAGAACCTTGCCGTCGAGGATTATGGCAAAGCGCTTGCCCACATTCTCGCCCGTCATCCGCGCGAACTCCCGCCCGCCAAGCGAGTTGAAAACGGTAGTCACCACCGGCCGCCCGTTCTGCTGGTCGAAACTGGCTTGCGAGTCGGTCAAAAGCTCGCCGCTGATATAGCCCGAACGCTTTATTACAAGCCCGTCGACAACCTCATCGTCCACCCCGATTTGCCCGGTCTTCATGGCCTCTTCATCCACAAGGTGGAAAGCCATTTTCGCCGTCTTGCCGACAAGCTCCTTGACCCGCTCCGGGTCGTCCGCACCAGGGATTTGAACCATTATGCGGTTCTCGCCTTGACGCGCGATAGAGGGCTCCTTGTTGCCGAGCGAGTCAACCCGCCGCCGCACGATTTCAATCGAGGTCGACATGATGTCGTCTTTCATCTTCTGCAAAGCGGAATCGGGATAGAACGCGCGCAACCGCAGGCCTGAACTTTCGACCGCAACCTCGCCCGCGCTCGCCTCAAACAGGCGTTTTTTAAGCTCGGCCAAATCGTCCGAGGTTTTAAGGTTGACCGAAACCGCATTCCCCGCAACGGAAAGGTTCGAATACGCAAGCATGGGCTTCTTCCCCTTCTCGTTGTCCCCTCCGCGCAACTCCCGCCGCACAAGATCTTTAAGCGTGGCAATACGCTCCTTGACCGCGCCGTCGAGGTTCGCCTCAAGAAGGATATACGCCCCGCCTTTAAGGTCAAGCCCAAGCGAAATGCCAAGGTTCTGCATTGAAAGGGGCAGCTTTTCTCTATACCGCGACGGCAGCATGCTCGGCAACATCACGGCAAGTGAAAACATAAGGACAACAAGGGCAATCAGAGCCTTTGTCTTGGAAACTCTCATTTGGAAAACTCCGTCGTTTCAATCGAAGTTATGATAAATGACGGACAAAAAGAATGCAAGGTTAAAGTTTTTACGCCGCCCGCCCGTAGGCCATATTCCTGACGATAGCCGGAATCGAACGCGCGAACCTGCGCTGCGCGTCCTCCGCCCGAACCTCAAGCTCGCCGCGATCTGCCTCTTTGAAACCGCCCTTTCCATAGGAACCCTCAAGTATGTCCTCGACATGCTGGCTTTCGTGCGCCGCGGTTTCGGCGATAGAGGCTATGCTGCCGTGCGCGTCGGGGTTCAGCTCGACTTTCATGTCCTTGCGCACTATTTTCCCGTCCGGGGTACGCTCTTCCTTGAACGAAAACCTCCCTGCGGCATTCATCGAGGAGTTCATGGAAACCGGTATGCCGTGCCGGTCGATAACGTCAAGCACGCGCCCATTGCCGCTCGCCTTGGCAAAGCTCCTTATGGCCGCCACGTCGAAAGTCTTTTTCATGTCCGCCTCCGCGTTTGTTTATTTGTCTATAATATAGTGCGCCAAAGGCGGAGTTTCAAGAGAAAAAGCTTGAAAAAGGCAAAATCCGTGGTATATTATGCCCGATTTGGGTGTATAGCTCAGCTGGCTAGAGCGCTACCTTGACATGGTAGAGGTCGAAGGTTCAAGTCCTCCTACACCCACCACTGCTCAATCGAAAAGTCGCTTCGCTCTTTTTCGATTGGGAATTTGGAATGAAAAAGCCAGGGAAACCCCGCCTTTTTCATAGGTTAAAAAATAAAACTGTAAATTTTCAGCGACATGTGCGGCGAAAATTTACTCATATTTCCAATTGAAAAAGACGAGCGAAGCGAAGTATTTTTCAATTGAGCACTGCGGTGGGTATAGCTCAGTTGGTTAGAGTGCAGGTTTGTGGTACCTGATGCCGTGGGTTCGAGTCCCATTACCCACCCCATTTATAGGAGAGAGCCATGGGAGCGCAAAACGCAATCCGCCGAGATATAATTACTATGGCCTATGGCGCAGGCGCACCGCACATCGGCTCGGCTTTATCCGTCGCCGACATACTCTATACGCTATATTTCAAGGTAGCAAACATAACGCCCGAAAACATAGACTCGCCAAACCGCGACCGGGTAATCCTCTCGAAAGGCCATGCAAGCGCCGCACTCTACGCAACCCTTTACGAAAAGGGCATTTTGTCCAAGCAACAAATCGACGCATACGAGAAGGACGGAGCCGAGGGAGCCCTGCCCGGCCATATCGACATGCGCTCGGCCAAAGGATTGGACGCTTCGGCCGGATCGCTCGCCCACGGGCTTTCGATTGCCGCCGGATTCGCATGCGCAGATAGGCTCGACGGCCGCTCGCCCATGAATTACGTAATCTGCGGCGACGGCGAGATGAACGAGGGCAGCAATTGGGAGGCTATCGCATACATCGGCTCGAAACTGCTCGTAAACGTGGCACTCATAGTCGACTTCAACGGCTATCAGGCCTCCGCCGCCAGCAGCGCAGATATAATAGACCAGAGCAACCTTGCCGAGCGCCTGAACGCCTTCGGCCTCGACGCCGTTGACATAGACGGCCACGACCCGGACGCACTTGCCGCCGCCCTCCGCCGCCATTCCGACCGCCCACTTGCCATAGTCGCCCATACCAAAAAGGGCAAAGGGGTAAGCTTCCTCGAGGATACGTACCAGTCGCACTATGTAAAACTTGACAAGGCACAGTACGCCCAAGCCATGAAAGAATTGGAGGGTTAGATGAGGAATACGTTCAAGGATACTCTTATAGCCCTCGCCCGAGCGGACAAGGACATAGTTGTAATCACGCCCGATATGGGCTATGGCGTGCTGGACGCTTTCTCAGCCGAATTCCCCGACCGATTTTTCAATGTCGGCATAGCCGAGCAGAACGCGGTGGGCATGGCCGCCGGCATGGCCCTGCGGGGCAAAAAGCCGTATGTCTATAGCATTATCCCATTCGTGACCATGAGGTGCTTCGAGCAGGTCCGCGTCGACGTCGCCTATATGGAGACTAATGTGAAACTGATAGGCGTCGGCGCCGGCTTCGAATACGGCCCATTGGGTGCAACCCACCACGGAACCGAGGATGTATCGGTCATGCGCGCGCTTCCGAACATGGTCGTCTGCGCGCCCGGCGACACGTTCGAAATGGAGCACACAATGCTCGCCTCCGCCGCCACGCACTCGCCCATGTACATAAGGATAGGTCGCCATAATGACGGAGTAATAAATACCACTGGCAAATTCGAACTCGGCCGCGCAAGTATTATAGAGGACGGCACTGACATAGCGGTCATAGCAACCGGCAACATGATGCCCGACGCACGCCGCTTCGCCGAGAAATTAAAAGCCGGAGGAAAATCCGTCGCTCTCGTCTCCATGCACACCATAAAGCCTATCGACCGCGAGGTTGTCCTCGGCTTCATAAACAAAGGCATGGAAATCCACACGCTCGAGGAGCATAACGTAGTGGGCGCCCTCGGCTCCGCCGTGGCCGAGGTTATCGCGGAATCGGGCAAAGGTGTCAAATTCATCCGCCACGGCATCCCGGACAAATTCTCGCACTACGTCGGCTCGCAAAAATATATAAAGGGCAAGTTCGGCCTAAACTTCTAAGGGCTAGATTTCTTCCAATTCGTACTTGGTAGTCCCAATCCCGATTTTCTCCGCATGCGTAAGCGTGTCGAGCCAGTTGGTCGAGGGATGATTCGCCGCAAAATGATCGCCGAGAGTCTTCTCCGCAATGCGCGAACCGGGCATGACCGGCATCTTGTTGCACGCGTCGGCCGAGGCCATGTCAAGGGCTACAGGGTCGAAGCTCGCGAACATACCCACATCGGGAATAATCGGCATGTCGTTCTCCCCGTGGCAGTCGCAGTAAGGCGAGACTTGATTGACGATGTTGATGTGGAAATTCGGCCGCCCCTGCACCACGGCAAGCGCGTATTCCGCCATCTTCTTGCAAAGCTCCTCGTTCGAGGAGGAATTCCGGTTCGCAATCGCATTGAAGTTGCACCAGCCAATGCACCGCCCGCACCCGACGCACTTATCCGGGTCGATGACGGCATACCCCTCGGCGTCGTATGATATAGCGCCGTTCGCGCAGATTTTTATGCACTGCCGACAGCGTTTGCATACCTCGCACATGACCGAGGGTTTTCCGCCGTTGTGCTGCTCCATTTTCCCGGCGCGGCTGCCCGACCCCATGCCGAGGTTTTTAAGCGCGCCGCCGAACCCGGTCGACTCGTGCCCCTTGAAGTGGTTGAGGGAAATCACAATGTCCGCATCCATGATAGCGCGGCCAATCTTCGCCTCCTTCACATATTCCGTGCCGGACAAGGGGACAAGCGCCTCGTCCGTACCTTTAAGCCCGTCCGCGATGATAAGCTGACACCCGGTCGAAAGCGAAGAAAACCCGTTCTCCTGCGCGCAGGCCAAGTGGTCAATCGCATTCTTACGGTGCCCCACGTACAAGGTGTTGCAGTCGGTAAGAAAAGGCATGCCGCCCAGCGGCTTGATTACGTCCGCCAAGCGTTTCGCGAAATTCGGCCGCAAAAAGGCAAGGTTGCCCAACTCGCCGAAATGGATTTTGATTGCCACGAACCGGCTCGCAAAGTCGATTTGCTCTATCCCCGCGCGCCGCACCAACCGCTCGAGCTTGTCCAATAGGCTCTCGCCATTCCTGCACCGCATGTTCGTGAAAAAGACTTTGCTCATAGGGATTCTCCGCTTGACACCACTTGGGATAATACCTAAACTGACGCCGTATGTCAAGATAGGAGTACGCCATGGAGCAATTCTACGAGGTTTCAAAAGGTATGACCCTCGCCGAAATCGCCGCGCTGACCGGCTCGGACGTCAAGTGCGACGGTGCAAGGATAATAAAACGCCTCGCGCCATTGGAATCCGCCGACAGCGACAGTATCTGCTTTTTGGCAAGCATAGGCTCGGCCGCCGCCTATCTCGACAAACGCGCAAAATACAGGGAAATGCTTGGCGCACTAAAGGCCGCCGCATGCTTCGTCTCGCCCGCCGACGCCGAGCTTTTGCCAGCCACAGTCGCCGCAGTAATAACGCCCGACCCCCGCATGGCATTCATAACACTGACGAACGCGTTCTATAAGGACAAATCCACCGCCCAAACCGGAATTTCCCCGCACGCCGTAATCTCCGAAACCGCAACGTTCAAGGACAGGGCAAGTTGCACAATATGCGACTTCGCGGTAATCGAGGCTGGCGCGAAAATCGGCGCCAACGCCTACATCGGCTCCGGCACGAAAATCAAGGCCGGCGTAGAGCTTGGCGATAACTGTACTATAAGGGAAAACGCCGTCATAAGCCACGCGATTCTCGGCAGCAACGTGGGTATCGGCGAAGGAAGCGTCATCGGCGGCGCCGGCTTCGGCTGGCACACGACCGCGGCGGGCCATACATGGGTGCCCCAGCTCGGTCGGGTCATACTCGGCGATAACGTCGACATCGGGATAAACACGTGCATCGACCGCGGAGCGCTCGGCGACACGGTAATCGGCGAGGGCACGAAAATCGACAACCTCGTCCAAATCGGACATAACTGCAGGATAGGCAAAAACTGCATCTTCGCCGGCATGTCGGGCATAGCCGGAAGCACAGAAATTGGCGACTGGACACTCGCCGGCGCGCAATCGGGCATAAGCGGGCACCTCAAAATCGGCGCGGGCAGCCAGATAGGAGCGGGCGCCGGCGTGATACAGGATTTACCGCCGAAATCGGTGGTCTCCGGCTATCCCGCCCAACCCGCGCACGACTTCCTGAAACAGACGGCTATGTTACGCCGCATGGTCAAGGGCAAAAAATAAAGCAAAAAACTCCCGGGGCCTCCCCGGGAGTTTTTGACAAGTCCCCAATAAAAATTTAGCTTGCTAAATTTTTATTGCCCCATCATGTCCATAAAGAACCTCATCATCGCCGTCGCGACCACGCTCGCCGTGATAAGGATTACCACGGTGTTATACGCTACGAACGACGCGACCTTGACCGTGTTCGCATAATAGCGCCGCACGAACGGCACGCCCGCCACGAATACCTGCAGGATGTTGAAGGCAAGCAGACACAATGTCAATTTCTGATAGTCGCTGAACATCCCGTCCGCAGCGTCCTTCGCGTCCGGCACTTGCGTCGCCATGCCAATTCCGAACAGCAGAATAAGAAATACTACCTTGTGCAGATTCGTCTTGCCCAAAAAGCTGCCGAGCTTCTTGAATTTCGTGAACGCGTACGAGTACGCACCGTCGTTCGCATTGTCCCGCTCCGAGCGATAGAACATGAAGAACGGCGCGAACAGGCTCGACCCCATGATTGAGTAGAAGCCCGATATGCCAAGCGCATGCGCTCGCCTGTACCCGAACGACACCAGGCTGACAAGAAGCACAAGCCCGACGATGACAAGGGTGTAAAGCCCGGCCGTCGCGATTTGCGAGGGTTCCGCCGCAGACATATACTTCGAGGCGTATATGCCCTGCACACCTATGATTATGAACAAAAGGACGGAAAGCGCGACATACGCGCCCGTGTAAAGCTCTCTCGATATGCTGCCGGTAAAGCCGTAGAAGAAAGAAAACAGCCCTTTCTTGCCAGACGGACGACGCGCTCCGCCACCATTTCCGCCATGGAACTTGCGCGCCCTGTGATGATTCATGTTCGCGGGACGGTTGCCTGCCTTTTCCGGAAATTTCTTACTGTTTTCTACCATTTTCTCTCCTTTCTAAATAATGTCGTGATTATAGCACGATTCGCGCCGGATTTCAATTAAAAAGAAAGTGCATCACGTCGCCGTCTTGCACAGTATAGTCCTTGCCCTCGGTGCGCAACTTCCCCGCCTCGCGCGCACCTGCCTCGCCCCGACATGAAACATAGTCGGAGTACGCAATCGTCTCTGCCCGTATGAAACCGCGCTCGAAGTCCGAGTGGATGACGCCCGCGGCCTTCGGCGCTTTCGAGCCGCCCGGCACAGTCCACGCCCGCGTCTCTTTCTCGCCCGCGGTAAAGAAAGTCAAAAGGTTGAGAAGCTTGTACCCCGCGCGTATGATTTTGGACAAACCCGCATCAAAGAGGCCAAGCGAACCAAGGAACTCCCGCCGCTCCTCCTCCGACGCAAGCACAGCTATTTCCTGCTCGATTTTCGCGGAAATAACGACGCCGCCGGGGACAAGCGTGCTGTAGGCATTGCCGGTTGCAGCCGACTCCTCATCCACATTGCACACATAAAGCACGGGCTTCGCCGAAAGTAGTTGAAGCATATTGAAAGCCTTGAGGCGCTCATCCTCGAGCCCGACGGGTGACGCCGCCTTGCCCGCCTCGAGCCCGGCCAGAACTGGCCGTATTACCTCAAACGTCAACAACGCCTCCTTGTCCCCGCCCTTGGCCTTTTTTTCCAAAGCGGGCAGGCGCTTGGCAAGCGACTCCATATCCGCAAGCATAAGCTCGGTGTTGATAACCTCGATGTCGCGCAATGGGTCGACCGACCCAGAAACGTGCACGATGTCCGAGGAATCGAAACAGCGCACCACATGGATAATCGCGTCCACCTCACGTATGTTGGCAAGGAATTGGTTGCCAAGCCCCTCGCCCTTTGATGCGCCTTTTACAAGCCCCGCTATGTCCACAAACTCAAGCTTGGTCGGGATGATTTCGCGCGACTTCGCAATTTCGGCCAAAACGCCAAGACGCTCGTCCGGCACCGCCGTTATGCCCGAGTTCGGCTCGATAGTGCAGAAAGGATAGTTCGCCGCCTGCGCCTGTATGGTACCGAGTAGCGCATTGAACAACGTAGATTTGCCCACATTCGGAAGCCCCACAATGCCGCACTTAAATCCCATTAGAGCGTAGCCTTGGTTTCCTCAAGGTCGAAGCACTCCAGCTTGTCGCCGACCGCGATGTCGTTGAAGTTGTCGAACGACACGCCGCACTCGACACCCTGGCGCGCTTCTTTCACATCGTCCTTGCCACGCTTTAGCTGGGCAAGCTTGCCCTCGAATATCACCACGTCGTCGCGTATCATTCTGACGCCCGAGCCTTTCTTGATTACGCCCTCGGTCACCTTGCAACCGGCCACCTTTACCTTGCCCGCGTTGAAAGTGGCGATAACCTCGGCGTACCCGACGAAGACCTCTTTCACGACCGGTGCGAGAAGCCCGCTCATAAGGACTTTCACATCGTCGATTATGTTGTAGATTATCGAGTAATAGCGTATATCCACATCCTCCGCCCGCGCCTGATCCTTGGCGTTCGTGTTAGCACGCACGTTGAAGGCGAGGATTACCGCGCCCGTAGTATGCGCAAGCGTTACGTCCGATTCGTTTATGCCGCCCACGCCCGAATGCATGACCTTGACCTTTACTTTGTCGGAATGTATTTTCAGGAGCGAGTCCGCGATAGCCTCCGCACTGCCCTGCGTGTCCGCCTTTATTATGACCGGGAGGGTTTCCGTCTTGCCCTCTTTTATGCCCTCGAAAAGCTCCTGCCAGTTGGACTTGCCCTTGACCATCTTCTTCTGAGCTTCCTTGCGCCGGCGATAGTCCGCGACCTCGCGCGCCTTGGCTTCCGATTCCACAACCGCGAAGTCGTCGCCGGCAATAGGAGTACCCTCGAAGCCCAAAACGACCACAGGCTGCGACGGCTCCGCCTGCTCGACCCTATGCCCGTATTCGTCAAGCATATCGCGCACCTTTCCGGTCGAGCTGCCCGATACGAAAATGTCGCCCTTTTTGAGTACGCCCTTTTGCACGAGGATTGTAGCAGTCGAGCCGCGGCCTTGCTCGACCTTGGCCTCGATTACCGCGCCCTTTGCTCCGCCCGCGACATCGCCTTTAAGCTCAAGCATGTCCGCCTGCAAGAGGATCATTTCCTCAAGCTTGTCAAGTCCGACCTTGTTCTTGGCCGATATTTCGGCGTCGATTACCTGCCCGCCAAGCTTTTCGACCACTATCCCATGCTGCAGCAGGTCTTGGCGAACCTTGTCCGGGTTCGCGTCCGGCAAATCTATTTTGTTGATTGCCACAATCATAGGGACACCCGCGGCTTGGGCATGGTTGATTGCCTCCACTGTTTGAGGCATGATAGAGTCGTTAGCCGCCACGACCAAGATTACGATGTCGGTAATCGAGGCTCCACGCGCGCGCATGGCGGAAAAGGCCTCGTGCCCCGGCGTGTCTATGAATGTTATGCGCCGGCCCGATTTCGAGGTTATCTGATATGCGCCGATATGCTGGGTTATGCCGCCCGCCTCGCCCGATACCACGTCGGTCTGGCGAAGCGCGTCCAGAAGCGAGGTTTTTCCATGGTCGACATGCCCCATGACGGTCACGACCGGTGGACGGGCGCGAAGCTCCGCCGCACTCCCCTCCGTCGAAAGGATAGAGGTCTCAACGTCGGAATCCAGCACGCGTTTTACGGTATGCCCGAACTCCATGACTACAAGCTCGGCCGTATCCGCGTCGATAATCTGGTTGATTGTCGCCATGATTCCAAGCTTCATCATGGTTTTCACCACGTCCGAGGATTTTTCTGCCATGCGGATGGAAAGGTCTTTTACCGAAATCGTCTCGGGCAGGATTACTTCGTGCACGGCCTTGACCGGCTCTTTCTTCTCGCCCTCCCGCTCGAGGAATTTGCGATAGTTCTTTTCGCGCTGACGCTTTATCGAGGCGAACGAGCGACGCTTGGCCCGCATGCCGATTGCATCCATGGCCGACGATAGCGAGGTCGAAACCGACGTATCCGGCTCGTCCTCAATATCGCTGACGTCGAGGGTTGAGGAGGTCGAAGATTTGAAAACGGAACGCTTCTTCTCGCGCGCGACATCCTCGAACTTCTTGGCGGGCTTTTCATCCTCGAAAGTCTTCTTCTTGGGCTTGTCATCCTGCACGGACGCAGAGGTCTGAACCTGCGCCGCAATCTGCGCCTGACGCTCCTTTTCGGCCGCGGCGGCTTCCGACGCGCTTGCATCCGAGGCCGCCTCGAACTTGCGGGCATTCGCAAGGATAAGCTTGAGCTTGTCCGCCTTCGCATCCGCCGCGCCTGACGCCGCCTCCGCCTCGCTCGCGGCGGTTTCCATGGCGGACGGCACGCGCCGCTTCTTTATGACCTCGACCTCTATTCCGCCCGCCTTGGGCGCATAGGGCGTTTTAAGGCCAAGCTTGAGTGTAAGTTTTTCCGCCATTTGGCACCTCTTTTTATTTTATTCGGCCTTTTCGTCTTTGAACCAGGCGGTTTGACGCGCTTTCATGATAAGCTCGCCCGCCTTGGCTTCGTCCATGCCGGTTATTTCGGCAAGCTCGTCCGCTTGAAGCCCCGCAAAGTCGTCCAAACTCTTGACTTCCGCCGCACCAAGCTTCAAAAGGTCGTCATGCGACAGCCCCTCGAATGCGATAAGGTCGTCCGCAAGGCCAAAGGTCTTTGCCTCCACGTCGAACTTCTGTTTGGCGTTCTCGATGAACGCTTTCGCACGGTTCTGAAGCTCGGAGGCAAGCGCCTCGTCGAACCCTTGTATGGATTTGAGCTCGGCAATGTCGACAAGCGCGATGTCCTCGACGCTTGCGAACCCTTCGACGACCAAAATTCGCGCCATCACGTCGTCTATGTCAAGCGCCTCGATAAAGTTCTGGGTAAGCTGCTTGGTCCGCGCCTGGCGCCGCTCACTCGACTGGTCTTCGCTCATGACGTCTATGCCCCAACCGATAAGCTGGCTGGCAAGGCGCACATTCTGCCCGTGCCGCCCTATGGCAAGCGAAAGCTGATCGTCCTCGACCACCGCCTCGATTTTCTTGTTCTCCTCGTCCACGATGACCTTGGATACTTTCGCGGGCGCAAGCGCGTCCACGGTGAGGGCGGCGATATTGGGCGTCCACTCGATAACGTCGATTTTCTCGCCCGCAAGCTCCGCGACTATGTTCTGTATGCGCGAACCCTTGGTTCCGACCGCGGCGCCTACCGGGTCGATTGAGGACTCATACGAGAATACGGCCGCTTTCGCGCGGCTTCCGGGGTCACGCGCCACAGCCTTGACCTCGACCGTCCCCTCATAGACCTCGGGAATCTCCGCCGCGAACAAAGCGGCCAAAAACGACGGGTGAGAACGGGACAGTAAAACCTGCGGCCCGGAAAAGTCGCGCTTTACCTCGAGGATTATGGCCCGCACGCGATCGCCGACATGCAGGTTCTCGCGCGGGATAGTTTCGTTCCGGCGGATAAGCCCCTCCGCCTTGCCGTTTATATCGACGAAGACCGAGCCGTATTCCGAACGCTTGACGATACCGTTGATGATTGTGCCCTCTTTGCCTTCGAATTCCGCGAATTCTTTTTCTTTCTCGGCGGTCTTGATTTTCTGGGTCACGATTTGCTTGACCGACTGGAACGCCGCGCGGCCGAATTCGATGGGCAGAAGCTCTTCGTCTATATGCTCGCCCACCGTCAGGCCCCCCGCGTCCGACAGCTTGAGGGTCTTGAAATGATCGAAAGGAATCTCCTCGCCCGTCTCCTCGTCCACCGCCGGCTCGTCCGGAACCACGGTCGTGCGCTTGAAGATTGAGATTGTGCCGTCGTTTCTGTCGACCGTGGCCACTATGTCATAGTCATAGCCGTACTTTGCATGCGCGGCCTTGGCCACCGCCAGCTCCAAGGCCTCGAAGACAAGCTCGGGCTCGATGTTCTTCTCCATCGCCACGTCGTTCATCACCATGACAAGCTCGGGCCTTGCGTATGATAATTTATTAGCCATCTTTTTTCTTCCTTTCTTTAAGTATATTCCGTATATCCTCGTCGCTGACGGCAAGTTTAGCCCTCAAGACGTTGTTGAAATCTATCTCGGATGAAATTTTGGCGCGTATATGCCTCGCGCCGTCCACGGGTTCGCGAAATTCGATTGCCGCCTCGCGCCCCGTAAAATGCTCCCAGTCCTCGCGCGTGATTATGGGACGCTCCATCCCCGGCGAGCTTACCTCCAAGAAATAGCGTTCGCTTATCGCGTCCTCGACGTCAAGTTGCGCCGAAAATAGCCGCGACAGTTCCTCTATTTTCGCAAGCGGCAGGGACGAATAGTCCTCCCCCTCGACCAGCACGCGCAAGGTCTTGCCACCGTACTCGACCGACACTACCTTCGCGCCCTTCGATTTCGCGATAGGGGCGAGGATTTCCGCAATTTTATCGGCCAACGTCAAGCTTTTTCCTTAAAAAAAGAGGGCATCTCTTCGACCGCCCATCTTCTTTGAAACTAACAATAAAGCTATTATACGCCGGACGCAAGCCCTTGTCAATACAAATCTTTTGTACTCCACACCGCGCCATACTCGTTTTCGGCAACCAAATGCAAATGCGGATTCGCAAGCAAGCGCGGCAACACCTCGGCCCAGGTCTGCGGCCTTTGCACCTCGTCATAAGGGCTGTTGTCCCCAAGGAAGTTCGTCTCGAAATGCTTGCCGAAAGTAAACACGGTTCGCACCCGCGCCGCCTCTATGTTCCAGTTGTCCACATAGTTCAACCGCCTGTTCCCGGAAAAGTACGGGGTAAGCCTGTCATTCGCAATCACGGTTATGTCATCTCCGACAATCTTGTAAGGGACAAGCAGCGCCCTAAGCGCCCGCGGCGACGGAGCATATCGCATAGGCCTAAGGTCGCGCGCCGCCCTGCTCGTAAGGAATACCGCGCATACCACGCCAAGCACGGCGCATATCCGCCCCTTGTGCGCTATTTTGTCCCACTTGTTGGCAAGGCCGTATATAGCCGCGACCATAAGGAAAAGTACCATTGTGTCGTTGTATATGCCAAGCTTCCAGTACTGCTCGTCCTTGTTCGCCATAAGGTTGAGTCCAATCATCGGCCACGCGCCAAGGCTCGCAAGCCTGGCCCGCGCCCCGGACAAAGGTAAAAACAGCCAAAGCCCATACGCGAAAATCACATACAGAATCTTTTTCGGAATATCTACGAACGGCCCCGCATACCGCGCGTAAGTGTATTCTATCCCCGAAAGCGCGGGTATGATTACATAGCAAGCCGCAAAGAAATACACGGTCGAAAGCGCCGCCAGACCGACACCCAGCCGCTGCCGTCCAAGCATAAGGAAAGCATATATGCCAAGGCCGAATACCGACACGCTCGCCCTCTCGCTGGCCGTTAAAAGTAGGAGTACGCATACCCACAAAATCCAGTCTTTCCCGCGGTGCAAGGCCCAAATCGCGACCAGGATTAGAAACGAGAACGCGCTCTCGATGTGGAACGTCAAAGCAGGCATGAAGAACATCGGGTTTAGTATGAGGCCAAGCTGAAGCATAAGCGCCATCCGCGCGTTTTCCTTGCCGGTAATTGCCTTGACAAGCGGCGGTATCATGAATACGGCAAGACCAGCGCATATCCCGCCGATCGCGGCCAAAAAATACTCCCCTCCGAATATTTTGGCAAGCGGCGCCAAAAAAGCGAACCCGAACAGCGCATGGTCGCCAATCGCATTTGTACCGAACCGCTGCATGTAAAGGCTTGCCTCAAACCCATCACCGCGGGCAAGAGAAGATATAAGGTTCGCGAACCACCCGTAATCGTACAGGTTCGAACGAAACTTCCAGATTCTATATACGCATACGAAAACGAAGAAAGCCGTAGCAAGCAGCGGCACGCCCCAGCGGCTTAGCCGTTCAAGGGCTGGACTACCCCCCCCCGTGCGTCTATTTGCGGAAGATATTTTCCCATTTTTCATAAGCCCGGATTATACGTCCGCCTTGGCCGATTGCAACCTTTTTCTTGCAAATTCAGGCCGGGTCCGCTAACATATCGACATAAAAACCTATAAAGGAATGAAAATGACGAAACTTATGTGTGATGGATGCGAAGCCGCTTCGGATATTGCCTACCGCGCGACCTCGCTCGCCATAATCTATCCCATCACGCCGTCAAGCCCCATGGCCGAGTATTACGAGGCTTGGAGCAACAAGGGCCTCAAAAACATCTGGGGCGAAACGCCCGAGGTCGCGGCCATGCAGTCCGAGGCAGGGGCGATAGCGGCCGTGCACGGAAGTCTTCAGGCCGGAACGCTTACCACCACCTTCACCGCCTCCCAAGGCCTCCTTTTGATGATACCGAATATGTATAAAATAGCGGGCGAGCTTCACCCTTTCGCCATGCACGTTTCCGCCCGCACTGTTGCCAAGCACGCGCTTTCGATTTTCGGCGACCACAGCGACGTCATGGCCTGCCGCGCGACCGGATTCGCCATGCTCGCAAGCAATAGCGTGCAGGAGGCGCACGACTTCGCCCTTGTCGCCCACTCCGTAGCGCTCGAAACCCGCGTTCCGTTCCTGCACTTCTTCGACGGATTCCGCACCTCGCACGAGGTCAATATGATAGAGCGCATTTCGGACGAGGCGGTCAAGGACATGCTGCCGCAAAAGCGCGTGGACGGGTTCCGCGCCCGCGCTCTGACGCCGGAAAATCCCGCCATCCGCGGCACCGCGCAAAACCCGGACGTGTTCTTCCAAGCGGCCGAGGCCGCCAACCCCTACTACGCAAACGTAGGCGCCGCCGTGGACGAAGCATTTTCGAAACTCGAAAAACTTACCGGCAGAAAGTACGCAGGCGTCGAATACGTCGGCCCCGAAAACGCCAAATTCGCAATAGTCGCCATGGGCAGCGGCGCCGAAACGCTTGAAACCACCCTCCCGTTCATGAAAGATACAGGGCTTGTGAAAATAAGGCTCTACCGCCCGTTCCCGGCCGAAAAATTCGCAGCCATTCTGCCGAAATCCATAAGCAAAATAGCCGTCCTCGACCGCACAAAGGAATCCGGCTCGATTGGCGAGCCGCTCTACCTAGACGTAATTGCCGCACTCAAGGAAAACGGCAGGAACGACATCGAAATAATCGGCGGCCGCTATGGACTATCATCCAAGGAATTCACGCCCGCCATGGCATTGGCCGTTGCCGAAAACCTAGCCGCCAAAAAACCGAAAGCCGAGTTCACGGTCGGCATAGAGGACGACGTGTCGCACCTGTCGCTAAGCGTTCCCGCCGCACCTGATTTGAACCTTGGCGCAACCGGCGCGCTCTTCTACGGCCTCGGCTCGGACGGTACGGTCGGCGCGAACAAGAATTCGATAAAAATCATAACGGGCGAGGCGGGCAAGTTCGGCCAAGCCTACTTCGAATACGACAGCAAAAAGTCCGGCGGCACGACCATTTCGCACCTGCGCTTCTCCGACAAGCTGATACGCGCGCCATATTTGATAACCGACGCCGACTTCCTCGCTATCCACCATTTTCCGCTGTTTTATACGCTTGATATGCTCGCCAATGCCAAGCCCGGCGCCACGCTCCTCATCAACTCGCCGTTCAAGGAGGACGCGCTCTGGGACGCTATCCCGCTCGAGGCGCAGCAGGCAATAATAGACAAGAAACTCAAGGTCTATTGGATAAACGCGAACGCCGTCGCACGCGAGTCTGGAATGGGCCGCCGGATAAACACCATAATGCAGACCTCATTCTTCCACCTCGCGGGCGTAATCCCGTCCGACGCCGCGATAAAGGCTATAAAAAAGGCGATTGAGAAAACCTACGCCAAAAAGGGCCAAGAAATTGTCGATATGAACTTCAAGGCAGTGGACAGCACCGTCGCCGGAATCCACGAACTAAAAATCCCAGCCACGGCGAACGGCAAACCGCGCCCCTCCCCCGTCGCAAAAGGCGCAACCAAGTTCGTAAGCGAGGTCGAAGCCAAGATTATCGCGGGCGAGGGTAATGCGCTCCCCGTCTCGGCCTTGCCCGCCGACGGCACTTTCCCGACCGACACAAGCCGGTATGAAAAACGAGCGATTGCCGAAAACGTCCCGGTCTGGATTGCCGAGAAATGCATCAAATGCGGCAAGTGCGTGCTCGCCTGCCCGCACGCCGCGATTCGCATTAAAAACGGCCAAGTCCAATCCTCTCCGCTCGACTGCACCGGCTGCACGCTCTGCGCCACCGCCTGCCCGACCAAGGCCTTGGAAATGAAGCCGCTGATTGAAGTGCGCGAAGCCGAAACCGCCAAGTGGGACGCGTTCGAAAAGCTCCCCTACGACGATAAATCGACCCTCAACCTTGCAATACCCAAGGATGTCGCGCGCCTGCGCCCATACTTCGAGTTTTCCGGCGCCTGCGCCGGCTGCGGCGAGGCTGGGTATATAAGGCTGATAACCCAGCTCTTCGGCGACAGGATGATGATCGCCAACGCGACAGGGTGCAGCAGCATTTACGGCGGCAATCTGCCCACGACCCCGTACGCCAAGGACGAAAACAGCCGCGGCCCGGCATGGAGCAATTCCCTCTTCGAGGATAACGCCGAATACGGCTATGGCCAAGCACTGGCCGCCAGCAAAGCCAAACGCCGCGCGCAGGAGCTTTTGAAGAAAAGCGGCCTGCCCGCCGACCTTATAACCGCCGGGCTTGATAACCCGACATACGAAACCGCGACCGAGATAGCAAAACGCTCGACCGGCGAACTCGCCACACTTGCATACTTTTTGGTCAAAAAGTCGATATGGATTTTCGGCGGCGACGGCTGGGCATACGACATCGGCTACGGCGGCCTCGACCATATTCTGAACATGGAGGAGGACGTCAATATCCTCGTCCTCGATACCGAAGTCTATTCCAACACCGGCGGACAAGCGTCAAAGGCGACGCCCAAGGGCGCCAGTGCAAAATTCGCCTCCGGCGGCCGCGCGCTCGCGAAAAAGGACTTGGGACTCATCGCAATGGCCAACGCGAACGCATACGTCGCGAAAGTTGCCATAGGCGCGAACGAGCCGCAGGCCATAAAGGCGATTCGCGAGGCCGAGAGCTTCGCGGGCCCCTCGCTTGTCATCGCCTACGCGCCATGCATAGCCCACGGCTTCGACCTCTCGAAAAGCCAGAGCCAGAGCAAACTGGCGGTCGACAGCGGCCATTGGGAGCTCTACCGCTTCGACCCGCGCCGCATACCGAACAACGAGGCGCCGCTGATTATGGATTCCAAGCCCGCGTCCACCGATTTGCGCGACTATCTGCTCTCCGAGACACGCTATAAATCCATAGCGAGCGCCGACCC
>JAISGI010000040.1 GCA_031263095.1 Rickettsiales bacterium
TCGCGCAAAAGGTTTATGCCGACGAGGACGTCGAACTTGCCAAGCCTTAGGTCGCGGATGATTTCTATCCTTTCGAGCGTCTCGATGTCGGAGTGCAAGTACCGTACGCGGACGCCGTATTCGGAGAGGTATTCAGTAAGCTGCTCGGCCATCTTTTTGGTAAGCGTGGTGGCCAGCACGCGGCCGCCTTTGCCTGCTACTTCGCGGCATTCGTGCATGAGGTCGTCGACCTGGGAGGCGACGGGGCGGATTTCGATTTCGGGGTCGACAAGGCCGGTGGGGCGGATGAGCTGCTCCACGAATTTGCCGCCGGTGCGTTCGAGCTCCCATGCGCCGGGAGTGGCGGAAATGTATATGGTGCGCGGGCGCATTGTGTCCCATTCCTCAAACTTCAACGGTCGGTTATCAAGGCAGGACGGCAGGCGGAAGCCGTACTCGCTAAGGTTCGTCTTGCGCGCGCGGTCGCCGTTGTACATGCCGCCGATTTGTGGTATGGAAACGTGGCTTTCGTCCACCATGACAATCGAGTCCTTGGGCAGGTACTCGAAGAGGGTCGGCGGCGGTTCGCCGGGGGCGCGTCCGGTCAGATAGCGTGAATAATTCTCGATACTTTTGCAATAGCCGGTACTTTCCAGCATTTCTATATCGAAGTTGGTTTTCTCGCGGAGGCGCTGCTCCTCGAGCAATTTATGGTTTTCCTTGAGGAAGGCGAGGCGCTCGGTCAGTTCGGCCTTTATGCCGACAATCGCGTTCGAGAGCGCGGGACCGGGCGTCACGTAGTGTGTTTTCGGGTAAATCGTGCTGTATTTCATGCCGAGCGTGCGGCGGCCGGTCAAGGTATCGAATTCGGATATGGTCTCTATCTGGTCGCCGAAAAAGGTATAGCGCCAAGCCTTGTCCTCGAGGTGGACGGGGAAGACCTCGAGCGTGTCGCCGCGGACGCGGAACGTGCCGCGGTCAAGCACCATGTCGTTCCTTACGTACTGCATTTCGGTCAAGGATTTTATTACCTCCTTGAGGCCGATTTCCTGACCCTCGGAGAGCGCGAGGCTCATTTCTGCGTAGGTTTCGGGCGAGCCGAGGCCGTATATGCAAGAAACGCTCGACACTATAATCACGTCCCTGTATTCAAGCAGGCTGCGCGTGGCGGAGTGGCGCATGCGTTCGATTTGCTCGTTTATCGCGGAATCCTTCTCTATATATATATCGGTTTTCGGTATATATGCCTCGGGCTGGTAGTAATCGTAATAAGAGACGAAGTATTCGACGTGATTTTCCGGAAAAAGGCCAAGCATTTCCTGGTAGAGTTGGGCGGCCAAGATTTTATTTGGCGCGAGGATAAGCGCGGGGACACCCTCGGCCGCTATGACATTTGCCATGGTGAAAGTCTTGCCGGAGCCGGTCACGCCGAGAAGAACCTGGTCGCGGCGGCCGGCGGCGAGCCCCTTTAAGAGCGCCTTTATAGCCTCGGGCTGGTCGCCCGACGGTTTATAATCCGAAACCAGTTTGAATGTCATTTTTCGCTTGTCTTGGGTTTAGTTCCCTTATAATATAGTGCGCAAGGAGCGGGAAAGCAATGGAATTCATCAGGCGGCACAAGATTTTGGCCGGAGCGGTCGGCGCGGCGGTATTCGTATTGCTGCTGTTGTGGCTTTTGCCGCGGTTGGTGGATTTGAACTCGCGCAGGGGGTACATCGAGGGAAAAATCAAGGAGCTGACCGGGTATGACGCGGCGGTGCGGGGGAACATCTCGTTCAAGCTTCTGCCCCAGCCGTCGATTGACGTGGGCAATGTCGACCTGCGTTTGTCGCGGGTGGACGAGGGGTCGGAGAAGCGAATCCCAATCACTTTCCTTTCCATGAACCGCATGCACATAGAGCTTGACGGGTTTGGGTTTCTGAAGGGCGATTGGAAGCCCGAGACGGCAAGCGCGATTGGCGCCAATTTCAACTTCGCGGCGTTCCAGGAGTACAACAAGAGCGGGGTCGACGAGTTCCTGCGCGGCGAATCGTTCGGGCAGGTACAGGTTCGGAACTCGACCATCCTCCTTTATAAAAAAAAGGTGATGTCGAATGTGAATCTCAAAATCAAAAGCCTTGGCGTGCAAGGGATTTCGGCCGTCGGCTCGTTCGCCTATCTTGCCGGCAAGGCAAGCAACATAGATGCGACGCTCAAATACACGGACGACAAGAACTATGCGCTCGACCTTGAGTTCGCGTATGCGCAGAACAGGAACTATGTGAATGCGAACCTTAAAATCAACAGCACAGAGAGCGCGAAGACGCTTGGCGGGAACATCGAGCTTGCCACGCCGAATTTGCGCCGTTTCGTTGCGAGCGTGGACAAGGAAATCGAGCTTCCTCCAATTCCCTTTCTCGACGACCGCATAAACCTGAAGACCGACATAAAGACGACCGAGAACGCGGTCGTGCTTTCGAACGGGAATATAGATTCTACCGAGCTTGCGGGCGCGTTTTCGGCCAACTTTCCCTTTGCGAGCGACGACAACGGCAACCTTAGACTTTCGGTCGATCAGGCGAGCGTGCGGGTCGATCTCAAGCGTGCGCGGCTTGCCAAATTCGTGAACTTCGCGCCGAAGAAATTTACCTCCGACATCCTCGATAGCATTGGGAAAAACCCGGACGTTCTTGACCTTCTAAGCCGGGTGAGGACGCACCTTTCAATCGGCAACCTGCTTATCGCGCAGGGGGCGATTTCGAACCTTTCCTTGGACACCGCGCCGGGGGCGAACGGCGGCGTGAACATCGAGAAAGTCTCGTTCTCGTCCGGTACGGGGCGGTTCGAGGGGCAGGGAAAATTGACGCGTGCGGCGGGTGGAGAGCTTGCTCTTTCGGCCTCTATTTCCACCAACATTCCATTTGAAATGCCGAACGCTTTGTTCACCGGAATGCGTGTGAACCGGGCGAAGTGCCGGCTCGAGCTTGCGCGCGGCAAGCTTGCCATTTCAGACATGGACGCGACGATTTTCGATTCGCGCATACTCGGCAGAGTCATCCAGAACGGGGATGTCGCCGAGGTCTCGCTTGCGTCGGACAATCTGGATTTGCGCCGTTTCCTGCCCGGCAAGCGGGTGGACATGGACTTTATCCTGAAGGAGCTTGCCCTTATCACCGCGCGGCAGGCGAGCATGGCGGCGGACTTCAAGCGTCTTGTCACCTCGACCGGGGTGTATGAAAACTTTTCCGTGGCGGCGAAGCTTGACGGCGGCGACCTTTCCATATCGAAAATGACGTTCAACGAGGGTGCGCACAAGGCGCAAATCGCCGGCGGGCTAAAGGGCATAACAAGCGAATCGGGACGGTTCGACAACTTCACCTATGCCATATCCTCATCCGACCTCAAGAGCGTTTCAATTCCAATAATCAAGAACAGTTTCCTTGACCGGCTTATCTCGAACGGGGTCAGCCGAATCGACATCCGCATGGACGGGCCGGCGGCGAACCCCAACAGCGACATCAGCGCGGAAATGGCCGGAATCAAGGTCAAAATCAACGGCACTCTCTTGGACGCGAAGTCGAAATACACGCTTGACTTCTCGCACAACGAGCTTAAAGGTTTCCTGTTTTCATGGGGGTATCTGGACGAGAGTCTCTTGGACTATATCTATGACGGCATACCTTTCCGGCTGCGCGCGGAGGTGGAGGGGAGCGTTGCGAAGAACGTAGTCCTCGACATCAAGGGCAACAAGCTTACCGGCGTCATGTCGGACGACGAGGGCAAGGCGAAAATCGACCTTGAGGCCAAGAAGTTCGACATACGCACTATTCTCAAGCGTATAAAGGATACGGACGGGTATGTGGATTTGGCCTTGAAAATCATCCGCGCGACTCCCTATGACATACGGATTGCGGCCGAGGAAGCGATGAACTATGACGGGAATCTTTACCGCGACCTCGACCTTTCGATTGTCAATTCGACCAATCCGGGGCGCGTGGAATTCGAGATGGAGAAGGACGGGCGCACGGTCGAGCTTGAGGCGGAGATACTCAACAACCGGATTTTCGAGGGGACTTTGGCGGTAAAAAAATATCCCCTGCCGTCCGACATGATGACAGGTGCGGCGGTCGAGCTTGCCTCGGGCACCATGGATGCGAACATTGCCTTCAAGACCGACGGGATGAACATGTACCAGCTTCTTTCCAACCTTGGCGGCGAGTTTTCGGCCGTGGTCGAGCGCGGCGTCGTGCGCGGGATAAGCGGGTATGACCAGTTGTTCGACGGCATAGTCGGGCTTGCCAACATCACGCCGAACAACGTGCTCTACATATTCGCGGGCGCGTTCAAGGCGGGTCAGCTTCCGTTCGAGCGAATCGAGGCCAAGGGCAAGGTCGAGAACGCGGTCATAGACGGCGCGGCGGTGCGGCTTGTCTCGAAAAACATGGAGGCGAACGGAGTTCTGACCTTGAACCTGATGCAGAAGTCGCTCGACCTAAAGTCGGTGTTCGACATAAAGAACCTGTCGTTCGAGACGCTCGGCGTGCTTTACACCGCCACGGGTTTCTTCGGCAACATGGACGTAAAGGTCGACACGCAGGCGATTTTGCCGAAACTCAACATTGCATATCTTCAGAAAAAGAAGCGGGATATGCGGAAGTAGCTAGGCCGCGGCTTTCTTGGACAGAGCCATTTCTTTCTGTCCGAAGTAGGAGAGCATGGCTTCGACAAACT
>JAISGI010000010.1 GCA_031263095.1 Rickettsiales bacterium
TTGTCCCTCTCGAGCGAGCGGCCGGACGGCGTGCCGTCGGAGTTCAAAATGTCGAGGAGCTCGGCCATCAGATTTCCTCCACCTCTATATCCGCGCCGAGGGAGCGGAGGTTTTTCACGAAGTCCTGGTACCCACGATAGACATGATGGACGTCGTGCAGCACGGTTTCGCCGCTTGCCGCAAGGCCCGCTATGGCGAGCGCGGCGCCGGAGCGCAAGTCGGACGCGGACACGTCGGCGGCGCAGAGGGATTCGACGCCCCTGAACCTTGCGGTTTTCGCGTCGAGGATTTCTATGTCGGCGCACATGCGCCCAAGTTCAGGCACGTACATCAGGCGGTTCTCGAACAAGGTTTCGTGCAGAGTCGAGGCGCCTTTCGCAATCGTCATAAGCGCCATGAACTGCGACTGGACATCGGTGGGGAAACCCGGATACTGCTCGACGTCTATGTCCACCGCGCGCAAGTCCGTGTCGCGGCCGTCGGCGATGAAGCCCGTGGCGGTCGGCTCGATTTTTGCACCGGCTTCGCGGAGTTTATCGAGCACGGCCTGCATTTTCGAAACGTCGGCGCCGTCGATTTCTATGCGCCCTCTAGTCATTACTGCGGAAATCGCGTAGGTCGCTGCCTCGAGCCGGTCGGGCATGACCGAGTATTCGACGCCGTGCAGACTCTCCACCCCGTCGATTTCAATCGTATTCACGTCGCCGTCGCGCGCACGCGAAATCTTCGCGCCCATGGCGTTCAGCATGTTCATCAAATCATCGACCTCGGGCTCCTGCGACGCATAGCGAATCGTGGTATGGCCTTGCGCAAGCACCGCGGCCTCTATCGTATTGACGTTGCCGCCGTGAGTGGTTATCGGCACGTCGTCCTGCATTTTCACGAGGCCGTTCACAGTGCCGCCCCTTAGCCGGGCGCCGGGCGCGGTCGCGACTATGTAGCCGTGCTTGTGGCTTATTTTAGCGCCCAAAGCCTCGAACGCGTCGAGGTGGACGTTTATCGGACGCGAGCCGATGACGCAGCCGCCGGGGGATGCGACCTTGGCCTCGCCCTTGCGCCCTAGCAGCGCGCCAAGCACGTAAATCGAGGCGCGCATTTTCGATACGACCTCGTACGGAGCCTTGACCGACGCAATTTCGCGCGCGTCGATGTGGAGCGTATGGTTGGGCTTGTCCCATGTGAGTTTGACGCCGAGGCCCTCGAGCAATTCCTTGAGCGTCGCGATGTCGGCGAGGTCGGGAACATTTTTAAGCGTCACCGGCTCGGCCGTCAGGAGCGCGGCGGGCATAAGCTCCAAAACCGAGTTTTTCGCGCCGGCGATTTTTACTTTGCCGTTCAGAGGGCGGCCGCCCCGTATCCTAAAAACTTGCATCAGTATATCCCATCAAGATTCGTTTCGGCCGGGCGAGCGCCGTCCCCTTCCACCGCGGGAACGGTTGGGCGCACGGTATCCTCGGTTCCCTCCTTGAACGCCTCGAGAATCGTGTCGAAAGCAGGGTCGGCGGGGGTCGCAAGTTTGCCCGTGTTCCTATTTATCCTTACGAAGCTGACGCCCGCGGGCACGCGGAAGGCGACGTCCCTCTGGCCCTCCAAGGCCTGCTCCATAAACTCCTTGAACACGGGTGCGGCAAGGCTTCCTCCTGCGGCGTAGGAGCCAAGCGATTTCGGCTGGTCGAAGCCTAGGAAAACTCCGACCACCAAGTCGGGCGTGCCGCCGACGAACCAGACGTCCTTCTGTTCGTTGCTTGTGCCGGTTTTTCCGCCGATGGTGCGGCCTGGAATGCGTGCCTTCCACCCGCTGCCGCGGTCGACGACGCCCTGCATTATATTCACAATCTGGTACACCGCGACGGGATCGGCAAGCTGTTCGCGCGTGTCGGGGATTACGGGCGGCTCGGTTCCCTCGACATATCCGGCGGCGGAGCAACCCTCGCATGCGCGCGCGTCGTTGCGATATACCGTGCGACCGGAGCGGTCCTGAACCCTATCGACTATCACCGCGTCGACCCTGCGGCCGCCGTTTATCAACCTTGAGAACGCGGTCGTAAGGTCGAGCAGTTTCGTATCCCCGCTTCCGAGCGCCATCGAGAGGTTGGGATTTTTAACATTCCTATACACCCCGAAATCGAGCGCGGTCTTGATAAACGCCCTTAGGCCTATGTCCAAGACGACGCGGACGGTCGGGATGTTCTTAGACTTTTCCACCGCGCGGCGAAGCGTAATCTCGCCCTCGAACACGTCGTCGTAATTTTCCGGGCGCCACTGCTCGCCGTCCTCCTTGTCCATGACTATCGGCGCGTCGAGAAGTATGGACACAGGCGTGTATTTCCCGGTCATCAGTGCGGACAGGTACACGAACGGCTTTATGGTCGAGCCAGGTTGGCGCAAGGCCTGGGTCGCGCGGTTGAACTTGCTGTGCCAGTACGAAAAACCGCCGACAAGCGCGAAGACGCGGCCGGTGTGCGGATCCATAACCACCATAGCGCCGCCCAACTCCGGCACCTGGCGGAGCGCGTAGGAGCCGTCAGAATTCTTTTGCACGAACACTATATCGCCGGTTTTAAGATTGCCCCTAGTCCAGTCGAGCGAGGCCTTCGAGAGCTCGCCCGTCTCGCCATTCGCAAGCCCGATTTTAGCGGCGTCGAGCACAACGGCCTTTTTCCAGCCGTCGTCCTCCATCCCGGAGACCACCGGCGCGCGGCGGACGAGCGCGGGCCAGTTGTCGCCCTCGAGCGTGTCAACAACATTCTCCGTAGCACCGCGCCAGCCCTGCTTTACATCATACTCGACGAGCGCGCGGCGGAGAGATTTGGTCGCGAGCTCCTGATACCTCGGGTTGATGGTCGTGCGCACGGCGAGGCCGCCGGAGTAGAGCTGCTCCTCTCCGTACACGTCGGCAAGCGATTTCCTGACTTCCTCGGAGAAATAAAGCGCGTAGCGTTGCGGCCGCGTCATAAGACTTTCGTTGACGGTTATATCCTCGGCCTTGGCGGAGTCGGACTCCTTGGCGTCGATATAGCCGTTTTCCTCCATCCTCTCAAGCACCCAATTGCGCCGCGCGAGGGCACGGTCGCGGTTGGTAAGCGGGTTATAATTGCTTGGCGCCTTGGGCAATGCGGCGAGGAATGCGCTTTCCGACAACGTAAGCTCGGGTAGAGATTTGCCGAAGTAGTTCAATGCCGCGGCAGCGACGCCGTAGCTTCGGTACCCGAGAAAAATCTGGTTCATATACAATGTCAGGATATGACGCTTGGAGAACGTGCGCTCCATCTTCAAGGCGAGTATCGCCTCCTTTATCTTGCGCGTGAAAGTACTCTCGCTCGACAGGAAGAAATTTTTGGCGACCTGCTGCGTAATCGTACTTGCTCCGCCGCCGAAAGCGCCGCCGAAGATTTTGCGCTTGATATTCGTTATGCTTGCGCGGAATATGCCCGTCAGGTCGATGCCGCCGTGCGTCCAGAAGTTCTTGTCCTCGGCCGAAACGAACGCGTTTATAAGGTTGGGCGGAATGTCCTTTAGAGGCACGAAAATCCGCTTCTCGGTCGCGTATTCGGTCAAAAGCGAGCCGTCGCCCGCGTAGAAGCGCGAGGTCACGGGCGGCCTATATTCGGCCAATTTCGCGTAGTCGGGAAGGTCGACGCCGTACTTCATGAATATAAATATGAAGCCCGCGAGCGAGACGAACGACAACGCGAAGAACGAGATGAAGAACACCTCGAGCCGAGAGCGTTTCCTTTTTGCGGCGGGTGCCGGCGTTTCCGATTGTTGCATGACTTGCGGCTGTTCGTCCAACTTGTGCTCCTTTCACTTGGCAGGATATTAGGGCAAAAATTTCGCGGGCGCAAGGAAAATCTATATATTTTGCATCTGGGCCGAGAGTGCCGAGGCGTAGCGGGAATCGAGGAGCGCCCTGGCTTCGCCGTAGCCGCGGAGCCCCTTGCCGCGACCCTTGGTCATTACCTTGTAGCGGGCGGGGGCGTGCTTGCGCGCGTCCTCTATCACGAACTTCTTATGCCGGTCGTCGACGCCGTTCCAGAAGCCGACCCAATAGTCGTTATTGGCGAGATATTCCGCGTCCATAACGTAGTCGTACCGCACGGAAGGGAGGATTTTTCGCAGATGTTCGGGGTTCCTTAGCCGGGGGCGTTCGTACTCGGCCGCGCGTTCGGCGAAAGTCTCGGCAAGCGAGCCGGCGCGGTGGCCACGTTTGTATGCCGCGGAGTCGGACTCTTTCCTTTTTTCCTTGGGTTTTTCCACTATCTGGTCGAAAGGCTCGAGCTTGCGCAGGGCGCGAATCTTGGGTCGTTTGGCCTCGGCAATCCGGGTGCGGCGGTCGGACACTCCGTCCCTGAAGCCGGCCATATAGTTCACGTCGGAGAATCGCGAGGGGTCGGAGACGACCGGCTCGCTGTAGGGCTTCACGCGGGCGGCGCGCCCCTCGGCGACGGAACCCTCGTGATGGCCGAGGAGGTATTCAGGCGAGTCCAAATCTATAACGGTATGCCGCTTCATCGGAGTATCCTTTCCATTGTTTGTGGAACAGATATTACCCCCCCCCGTAAGAGAATGTCAAGGGATTCGAGCGCTACTGCGCCTCGTACTCGGCGGAGAGGACGACGCGCATTTCGACCTTGCCGGCTGCGGCCGTGTCGGACTGTTTCACTCCGCCGTCCTGGGAGAGCGAGACGAGCTTGAGCTTGCGGCCGGGCAGCTTTGCGGCGGCCTTGGCTTCGGCGTCCTTCAAGGCCTCGGCGGCGCAAGATTTATACTCGGCCTCGAGCTGCTTGTCCGCCAAGCCTACCTTCCTGTCCATTTTCACAACGTCGTCCATTTTCGGCAAGTCCTTGGCAATGTCGCCGAAGAAAGCCGAGGGATCGAAGTTCTCGTCAAGCTTGGGCACGGCGAAGCTGAACGGCATATCGAAGTCCTTTTCCGGCGCGTCCTTGCCGCGTTCCTTGACCTTGACGGTCAGGTTGCCCTCGACATCCTGTTTCGGCGAAGAATCGTAAAGCTCTATCGTCTTGTCAATCGTCTTCTTCATCACCTGGAGGCCGGAGGAGATAATCGAATCGACATCGACCGAAATTTCGGTGCTTGATTTAGACGGCTCGATAGCGCGCTCGCACACGCCCTCGACCTTTATACGCTCCGGCTCCTTGGCGCCCATGGCGAACACCGCGGCGGCGGCAAGAACCACCGAAATCACAATAACGGAACTTTTCATTTTGGCCTCCTTTTTTCTTATTATACCACGGCTGCGGCGTAAGGTCAAGGGGGACTACGCTCCTAAGAAAAACCTCGCCTCTTCAAGAGGGGGGGGGTAAATCGTCGGAATATCCGGGGAACATTTCGATTTGGCCGCGCGCCCAGTCGCCGATGTTCTGGTCTTCCTCTATATCGTCGAAGATTATCGGAATGCGGCGCTTGAACTCGCGCAGCAGGGGCACGAGGAGCGAGTGTATCGTAGGGTGCGACTTGGCCGAGGCGCGCAGCTTGAAAATGTGCCTCCATTCGCGAAGGTTGCACGTTATATTTATGTCCGCCTTGGTCGAGTGCGGAAGCAGCATGCGGAGCACGTCCGGCTTGTAGCCCTTGGCGGCAAGCTCCTTGTACGCGCGCTCCATATCCTCCATAGCGTGCAGCCATATATTATAGTCGGGAGTGCCGGGCTCGAGGACAGGTGGCTGCATGACGCTTATCTCGCCACCAAACTTGTCCCCGGCGTACATGCAATAGCGCGTGCTTTCTATCGCGAAGCTGGCTATGCGGTGCCTTGTCAAATCCTTGTAAAACCCGGTGTCGGCGGTGAAGCGTACAGAAATGCTCGCGTGCTCTATCATCGCCTCGTGCCCGAGCCTTATCAGGTTGCCGACGATTTTCCTTGCGCTCTCGCCGTCGTCGGTGATTTTATCTTCGGACTTGTAGCAAGTACGCGCGATACGCTCGATATGCTTTAGAATAGCGATGCCGTCGATGGGCGTAAGAATCTCGTAGGCGGGTTTAAGGACTCGTACCATTTCGTTCTCCTTCGTTTTCCTTATAGCACCCGAGGGCGGGAAATGAAAGGAAAAAATCGCTGGCATTTTCCAAGCCCCTGCATTATACTTCTCCTATCAACCAAACCGAAAGGAAAGAAAATGAACAAGAAAGCTATCATCGCGGTACTGGCCATCGTAGCGGCGGCGGGAATCTATTTCTCGGCCAATTCGCCAAAGGCGGTCGGCGGCGCGGCCGCCTCGAGCGAGCAGGCGGCAAGCAACGTCATGACCCTATACTACTCGCCCACATGTCCGCATTGCCACAAGGCGCGCGCTTTCCTTGCCAAAATCGAGAAGAAGTATCCGGGCGTGAAGTTCGAGCAGGTCAACACTTCGACCCGGGATGGCTCGGCCCAGTATTTCGCCGCGCGGCAGTCCTTGAACATCCAGCAGGAGGGCGTGCCCTTGGCGGTCTTCGGCGGGAAGAACTATATCCTTGGCTATGGCGACGACGCGACGAGCGGTGCGCGCTATGAGGAGTACATCAAGGAGCTTGCGAAATAATGCAATCGCGGAAAATCGCAATAATCGGCAGCGGGCCTGCGGGCTGGTCGGCGGCAATCTATGCGGCGAGGGGTGGGATGAAGCCCCTCGTCATTACCGGTCTAGAATTCGGCGGGCAGATTACGAAGACGAACGTGCTTGAGAACTATCCCGGTTTCTCGTCCCAAATCGACGGAGTGTTTTTGACCGAGGAAATGCGCAAGCAGGCCGAGGCGTTCGGGGCGGAAATCCTCGCCGACTCGGTTGTCAGCGTGGATTTATCGGCGCGGCCTTTCGTCTTGCGTTGCGACGGAGGCGAGGAAGTGGAGGCGGAAGCTCTCATCATCGCGACAGGGACAGCTCCGCGCGCGCTTGGCATGCCGAACGAATCGGCGCTTGTCGGGCATGGCGTATCGTACTGCGCCACGTGCGACGGGTTCTTCTTCAAGGGCAAGGATGTCGTGGTGGTCGGCGGCGGGAATGCCGCTATATATGAAGCTCTGCACCTTGCGGGCGTTGCGCGGCGGGTTTATCTTGTGCATAGGCGCGAGGAGTTCCGGGCGGAGAGCGTGAACGTCGCGCGGCTACGCTCTATGAAAAATGTCGAGTTCGCGCTTGCCTATGAAGTGGCAGAAATTCTTGAAAACGGAGGTGCGGTCTCGGGCGTACGCCTTGCCCGCGTCGGTGGCGGCGAATCGCGGGAGATTGCGGCTTCGGCTGTGTTTGTGTCAATCGGGCACAATCCGAACACTGCGCTTTTTTCCGGGCAAATCGAGCTTGACGCAGGCGGATATGTCGCAGTGAAGCCGGGCCTGTGCGCGACATCGGCGGAGGGCGTGTTCGCGGCGGGGGATGTGAAGTCTCCGCGGTTCAGGCAGGTCGTAATCGCCGCGGCGTCGGGAGCGCAGGCGGCGATGGAGGCCCTAGAATTACTCAATTGAAAAATCAGCGCCCCTGCGGGGCTCGCTTTTTCAATTGGGAGTTTGAGTAAAAAAGCCAGGGGAACCTCGGCTTTTTTACAGGTTAGGTTTTATTGTGCAGAACTTGCTTAAACATGGACGGGATTTGTTGTGTGCAGCGGGGATAGACACCGCGGAAGTCGACGCGCGTGTATTACTGTCGCATGTGCTTGAACGAGAGGCGGCGCTTGTGTTTGGCGAAGCGCCGAACGCGGAGGTCGCGCAGAAATTCCTTGCTCTTATCGCGCGGAGGGCGGCGGGAGAGCCGGTCGCGTACATCATCGGGCGGCGGGAATTTTACGGGCTCGAGTTTGCGCTCAATTCAGCCACGCTTGTGCCGCGGCCGGATTCGGAAACTTTAATCGAAGCCGTGCGAGCCGAGATTCCGGAGGAGTTTGGTGGGCGGATTATCGACCTTGGCACGGGCAGCGGGAACCTGCTGCTTGCCCTGTTGAGCATTTACAAAAACGCTACGGGAATCGGAGTAGAAAAGGAGCCGCGGGCAATTGCGATGGCGCGCGCGAATGCGAATCGGCTTGGCTTTGGCGCGCGGGCGAAGATTATCCATGGCGACTTTACATGGCCGTTATGGGAGCGGGAAAAGTTCGACATCGCGGTTTCCAATCCGCCGTACATTCCGAGCGGAGAAATCGCCGGGCTTGCGCGCGACGTACGCGAATATGAGCCGCGGCTTGCCCTTGACGGCGGTGCGGACGGGTGCGATGCTTACCGTGCGATTGCGAGGCAGAAACTGCTTGCCCCGGGTGGGCGAATGTTCCTTGAAATCGGGCGTGGGCAAGGCGAGGCGGTGCGGGATATTTTCGCGCATTTGCGTTTTGTACGAGCGTTCAACGACCTTGCGGGAACCCTGCGAGTGCTTGAGTTTTCCGTTTGAAAGCTTGGTTATTTGTGGCGTGCGGCCTGGTATAGCGAATATACGATTTTTCCGATCGCGCTTGGGCAATAGCCTTGCTTCATGGTGAGCAAGCCCGGATCTTGAATCATTTGGCCAATCTCTCCGCACATGCCGCACGTCGCGCAATATGACTTGTCGCGTCTTACTATTATGCCGAGCGCGTTCTCGTAATCGCGCACCGAGACGAAAGATTCGCCCTCGCCCATGCCGGCAAGCTTGGCCGCGCGTTTGAACTTTCTTGCCTTGGCAGGACTAAGCCTGCGCGACATCAGTATTTTGCCCGATAGGGATTCTATGAAGACCTTCATTTAGGAAACTACGTTTATGTATTGACGTCCTTTTTCCGCGGACTTGAACTCGACCCGGCCGGTCGAGGTCGCGAAAATCGTATAGTCGCGGCCCATGTCGACGCCCGCGCCGGGGTGGAATTTCGTCCCCCTCTGCCTTACTATTATCACGCCGGGAGCGACGGACTCGCCGCCGAAACGCTTGATTCCGAGCCGTTTGCCAGCCGAGTCGCGTCCGTTTTTCGAGCTTCCGCCCGCTTTCTTGTGTGCCACATCAGCCTCCTATAATATCCGTGATTTTCACCACCGTCCTGAGCTGGCGGTGGCCCTGCTTGCGCCGATAGTTCTGGCGCCGCTTTTTCTTGAACACTATAATCTTGTCGGCCCTGTCGTGCGCGACGACCTTGGCCTTGACCTTGGCGCCGGCGACGGTTGGCGAGCCGACCTTGCCGTCCATCATAAGGACTTCGGCGAATTCGACCGCGCCCTTTGCGTCCAGACGCTCGACTGAGAGAGTTTCGCCGACTTCGACCTTGTACTGCTTGCCGCCGGACTTGAATATTGCGAACATTTCACACCTTTTGCTTTTATAAGTGGGCAGAGTTTAAGGGATTTCAGGGCGAGTGTCAAGCATTTTTTACGAGAGGCCAGTCTATACGGACTTGATATAAAAGCCTCCGTGCGGAGGCTTTTGAAAAATGGCGGGACTGAAGGGGCTCGAACCCTCGACCTCCTGCGTGACAGGCAGGCGCTCTAAACCAGCTGAGCTACAGCCCCAAGGCCTGCGGAATTATACCTTGAAAGCGGCGGAAGTCAAGCTATTTTATCTTATCGAGCACGACCTTGTCGAGGCCGGTCGGCTTTGACTCCCTCCTTATACGGTCTATTTCACGGGCTATTTCGACGTCGACACGGACTATTTTGCCGACGATACGGTCTATTTCGCCGACGAACTCGGCCGGGATGGCCGAACCGTCGCCGCGGACTTCGTAGCCGTCCTTGAGCTTCCTTACATTCACCTTGCCCGCGTTCATCGCATCGATCAGTTTCTCAGTAACGTTTTTCATAATACAATACTCCTGTTGGATTCATGTGTCGGCGCTTGCCAGTAATATATGTGGAAATCCTATCGGCTAAGAGCCGACGAACAGAAGCCGGAAACCAGCTTGACGAAGATGCAGCTATGCTGATACTTGCGTTTGTTCATAGTAGCTTTACTATACCATGTCGCGGGGCGGGTGTCAAGCCTTTAGATTACGCTTGCAAACCAAGGCGCTATGGATTATCATCTTGCGATAAAAAAACGGAGCCGGACATGGATATAAGAAATATCGCAATCATCGCGCACGTCGATCATGGCAAGACTACGCTTGTGGACGCAATGCTCAAGCAGAGCGGGACTTTCCGTGAGAACGAGCGCGTAATCGAGCGCGTAATGGACTCCGGCGACCTTGAGCGCGAGCGCGGGATAACTATCCTTGCCAAGTGCACGTCCCTTATGCGGGACGGCGTGCGCATAAACATAGTCGATACGCCGGGGCATGCCGATTTCGGCGGCGAGGTCGAGCGCATTTTGAATATGGTCGACGGCGTGGTTTTGCTTGTCGACTCGTCCGAAGGGCCTTTGCCGCAGACGAAGTTCGTCTTGTCGAAGGCTCTTGGGTTGGGGTTGCGTCCTATCGTTGTAATCAACAAGGTCGACCGTATGGACGCGCGGCCGGAAGAGGTTCTCAACGAGGTATTCGAGCTGTTCGACAAGCTTGGCGCGACGGAGGAGCAGCTTGACTTTCCGGTTCTCTATGCGGTCGGGCGCGAGGGCTGGGCGGTGAAATCCATGGGCGAGGAGCAGCGCGATTTGGCTCCACTGTTCGACCTTATCGTCGCGCATGTGCCGGCGCCGAAAGCGGATGTCGAGGCGCCGTTTTCCATGCTTGCCACCACTTTGTCGGGCGACAACTTTTTAGGCCGAATATTGACCGGAAAAATCATGTCCGGGCGGGCAAAGGTCAACATGCCGGTCAAGGCGATTTCCCTTGACGGCAAGACCATCGAGCAGACGAAAATCACCAAAATCCTTGCGTTCCGAGGGCTTGAGAAAGCCGCGCTTGAGGAGGCGGAAGCGGGCGACATTGTTTCAATCGCCGGGTTCAAGGACGCCACCGTCGGCGAAACGCTTTGCGACCTTAGCGTCCTTGAGGCGATACCGGCGCAGCCAATCGACCCCCCTACCCTTACTATGACCTTTTCCGTCAACACCTCGCCTTTGGCCGGGCGGGACGGCGACAGGGCGAAGTTGACCAGCCGCGTGATTTGGGACAGGCTTGCGCGTGAGGCCGAATCGAACATCGCGCTTCGCATCACCAAGTCGGACACGAACGAGAGTTTCGAAGTGTCCGGGCGCGGCGAGCTTCAGCTTGGCATACTTATAGAGACCATGCGGCGCGAAGGGTTCGAATTTTCGGTCAGCCGTCCGCGCGTGCTTTATAAAGAGGGCGACAATGGCGAGCGCCTTGAGCCGTTCGAGGACGTTATTATCGACGTGGACGAGGAGTTTTCCGGCGCGGTGGTGGACAAGCTTCTCAAGCGCAAGGGTATAATGCTTGAGATGAAGCCGTCGGGTGGGCACAAGCAGCGTCTTGTGTTCAAGGCGCCGAGCCGCGGGCTTATCGGGTACCTTTCGGAGTTCCGTACGGACACGCGCGGGACGGGCGTTCTAAACAGGATTTTCTCGGGCTATGAGCCCTATGCGGGCGAGATTGCGCAACACAGGAACGGCGTCTTGGTCGCGATGGAGAGCGGGCCAACGACCGCATATTCCCTCTATGCGCTTGAAGACCGCGGGCAATTGTTCGTCGGTGCGGGCGTCGAGGTATATAGCGGAATGGTCATCGGCGAGCATGCGAAGTCGAACGACCTTGAAGTGAACCCGGTCAAGGGCAAGGCCCTTACCAACATGCGCGCGTCAGGGCACGACGAGGCGACCGTACTCTCGCCCGCGCGGTACATGACGCTTGAAGAAATGCTCTCCTATATAATGGACGACGAGCTTCTCGAGGTCACGCCCAAGAACCTGCGCATGCGGAAGAAAGAGCTTGACTCGGGCGTGCGTCACAAAAGCCTCGGACGCAAAAAAGACTAAGTTGACTTCCTTATGAAACACTGATAGGATCATACTATGAGGAACACCATGAGACTTCT
>JAISGI010000022.1 GCA_031263095.1 Rickettsiales bacterium
CGACTTCGCGGCCGACCTGCGCGCACCCACTCCGACCGCCGCGGCGGAAATGGCGGTGCCGGTTCGGGTCGAGCTGCTCCAAAGGCTTGCCGACGCGCGCTCGCGCCTGCTCTCCGCCGCCTCGCGCACGCTCGAGAATAAATCCCTGCGCGCAAGGAATATCTGGGCGCGCGCAAGGAACCCGCAGCAGTTGCTTATAGAGGCCTCGCAACGCCTCGACGACAAGTTCGCGCGCCTTGCGCTTGCGACGAAAAACCGCCTAAAAACCTTGGGCGAAAAATTGAACTTCGCCGGCAAAATGTTGGCAAGCTTCTCGCCCGACAACGTGCTCGAGCGCGGATATGCAATGGTGCTCTCCAAGGACGGCGAGGTTGTCCAAACCGCCGCCGCACTCGCCAAACTTTCCTCCGCCCGCGTTAAATTCAAGGACGGCGAGGTTCCGGTCTCAACCACCCACCAGCCAAGCTTGTTTTAACGCCCGGCTTTTTCCTTGCCTTCATATATTGCCCAGCAGGTTTCCATATCGCTGTGCTCCTTGCATTTGGTTATATACCCGCCGGGCAACAGGTGCTTGTCGCACCGGTTTTTATAGAGGCCGTTCACATCCTTTGATTGCAGCCGCTGCTCCGTCCACTGGTAAGGGCAGTAGAGGTTTTTTAGGGGCTTTGGCTCCGCGCCGTCAAGCCATTCCCGATAGGTGCAGCCGCCTTCAGAGAAATCGACATTCCTGCCCTCGTCGGTTATTATGGTCCCGCTCGAGGTGTGTATGTACCCGGCCGAGGTCTTGAATATCCGCTCGACGCCTTTCGCCGGCTTGCGTTCCTCGAACCTCTCGAAGATTATAGTTTCCGCGCCCGTACCTTTGCAGTTCGAGCATACGACCGCCGCGCCGTCCCGTTCGGCCATCCCTTTGTAAAGTCCTGTTCCGTCGCAGCAGGAGCATACTGCTTTCACGCTTTCTTTCATTTTTATACCTTTTATTTGTTAGACAAAACGCATTCTACCCCCCCCCGTTTTTTGTCAAGAATAAAAGTGCTGATTGAATATGGCTGGGATTATTTAATGCTTGACACTTCCAGCTCATAATATATAATGCCCAACGAAGGAGATTTGATGTACCTGCTGCTGTTTTTGTTGACGCCCGCATTGGCCAAGGCCAATCCCGCATGCGTTGTCTGCACGGTCGCGTTAGCCTCTTTCCTCGAGGTTTCGCGCATTCTGGGCGTCCCCGACGTCGTGGTCGGAGTGTGGACGGGCGCGCTTTTGCTGATGACATTCTACTTTATGCTCAAGTTTATGGAGCGTGTGAAGTGGACATTCCGCGGCTATCGCCTGCTCTCCGCGGTGATGACTGTCTCGATAATTCCCGTGTTATATAAGTACGTGCCTTGGATGGGCTCGAACTATTTCGGCATAGATTCGTTCCTGGCAAGCATGGCCGCCGGCGCGCTCACGTTCGAGGGCTCTCAAAGAATTTATCAGGTTATGAAGGCGAAAAACGGCGGACACGCACACTTTCCGTTCGAGAAGGTGGTAATGGCCGTCGCCGCGCTTTTGATTGTTTCGGTTGTTTTCTATTATTTACCATAAGGAGGAAAAAATGAAGAAAACCAATGTAAAGAAATCTGTCGCCGCGCGCCGTCCCGCGCCCGTCGCAAGGAAGGTTCCGGCGAAAAAACCCGCCGCCCCTGCGACACGCAAGCCCGCGTCCAAGCGCCGCTTCGAAATCGTGAATCCGTTCGAGCGCTACTCGCTCGCGCAGTGGCTCCGCGGCTTGGTGAACATCTTCGCCGTCGCCGGCGTCGACTTCATCGCAAGCTCCATAGTTATGAAGAAGTGCCTTGGGCTTGCGCAGGAAATGTGGAGCAACCCCGGCCACTGGTGCAACAAGTTCATGAACGCCAACGTCGCCGTGCTCGAGGTAGTGATAGCGGTGCTTATGGGCTTCGCGGTCTTGCTGCTGGTCAAGGTCGTGCGCGACATAATCGTACACTCGGGCCGCAAATAATGCAAAAAAAAGACGCCGATATAAAAAAGTTTGTCGAGAAAATCGACAATATGAAGAAGCTCAATCCCAAGGACTTGTCCTCGGATCAGGATCTCTCTATCGCGATAATGAACCTTATCGCGATAGAGGAGCACCTGGCGTTCACCGGCGCCAAGACGGAAAAGACGTCGTACTACGACATTCTGCCCGAAATCCACGCCATGCGCCGCGGCCTGCTCGAGAAGATAATCAAGCATTACGAGGGCGAGGTCTGGTGCACGTCCAAACACCTCCTGTCCGCTTCCATGCGTCTTATGGAGGTCGGCATGAAGCAGATGGACATGGGCAACAGCGAGGACGGATACAAGATGTTCGACCAAAGCTACGAGCTCTACTGCCTCTTCTGGGGCCTGAACATGAACGCGATAAACCTCAAGGACGTCGCGTGGGTCAAGGACGCCGGCATAAGCCTGGACGAGATACAGAAGCATGTCGCCAACGCGCCCGCCGCGGCCAAGGCTGCCGCGTCGAAGTCCGCACCCGCGCAAACCGGCGGCATGATGAGCAAGCTCAAGGCCGTGGTGAAAAAGGCCGTCAACTGCTGCATAGAGTAGGGTTCTTTACGCCGTCCATTCCAGCGTAAGCCTTGCGTAGCGTAGCGAAGAATGGTCATTCCCAACGTCCTCTTTATGTCATTCCCGCGCAGGCGGGAATCCATACAAATTAGCGGCCAGTAGGGCTTTAGCATTTTTCAATCGCCCATAAACTAAATCTTGCAAATCGCCGCGCGCCCGGCTAGCATGGGTTTATGAATAAAGTCAAAGCCAAGATTTTGTACCTGCCGAACTATGACCGCACATGGGGCGACATGGGCTACGCGCACGCGACCGACTCCGCCTTCGACGTCCGAGCATGCCAGGCCGAGGACATCACGCTCGCCCCTATGGAGCGCGTCAAAATTCCACTCGGTTTCTGCCTCCAGCTCGAGCCCGGCTATGGCTGGCAAATAAGGAGCCGAAGCAGCACCGGCGCCAAAGGGCTATCCATGCCGAACGGCGTCGGCACTATCGACAACGGCTATCTGGGCGAGGTCTCGATACTCGTCATCAACCTCTCCGGCGCACCGTTCAAGGTCGAAAGGGGCATGAGGATAGGCCAGGTGGTAATCGAGCCGATATACCACGTCGCGTTCGAGGAAATCTCCTCGCCCGACGGGTTCGAGTTCACGACGCGCGGCACCGGCGGCTTCGGCAGCACGGGCGTATAGCCGTGCACCCATGCCGTCCCTCAAGAAATTGAAGGAATCGTTTGCCGAAGAGTTCGAGAGTTTTCCGCTGTTTGCGCCGGCTTTTATGGGCGCGGGCATAGCGCTTTACTTCGGCCTCGCCGCCGAGCCAAACTTCGCGCACGCCGCCGCCGCGCTCGCATTTGCGGCGGTTGCTCTCCTTGCCTCGACCCGCCGTTCCTCGCCCGCGTCGTTATATATGGCGTCGTTCGCGACGTTTTTCCTGACTCTCGGCTTCTTCGCCGCCATGGCAAGGACGGAATTTCTTGATACGAAATTGCTGCCCGCCAAGGTAAAGGACGCAAGCGTCCGCGCTCGGGTAATAGGGGTCGAGCGGCTCGAAAATTCCGCGCGCATAACGCTCGACAACGCGACCGCGAACGACGCCAAGGCGGGAAATATAAGGCTCAAAATTCCCGGCAAAATCGACCCGCCTGCAATAGGAAAAACCATAGAATTCACGTCTTCGCTTACTCCCCCGTTCGCACCTCTGGCAGTAGGAAGCTTCGACTTCGCCCGCTATTCTTATTACAAGAATATAAGTTCTACCTCAACATTATATACTCCATATAAATATTCGGATAATCAAATAGACAACTCATATTTGGACAAGTTATATTTCAACTTTATGAATCTGCGCGAAAGCATAAACGCCAAAATCCTCTCAAGCACGCCACCCGACGCCGCCGGAGTGCTTATTTCGATGACGACCGGCGACATCTACGCGATAAGCAAAAGGGTGTCCGAAGACTACCGCCGCGCGGGCATTTCGCACATGGTTTCCATCTCGGGCTTCCACATGAGCCTGCTTGTCGCCATAGTGTTTTGCATAGTCAGGTTCGCGATAGTTTTGTGCCCGCCGCTCGCGCTTAGAGTGGACGGCAAAAAGTTCGCCTCCGTCATCGCAATTTTCGCCGCGCTGTTCTATTTGATGATAAGCGGCGCAAGGGTGGCGAGTACTCGCTCGTTCATAATGGCCGCCCTCGGCTTGGCCGCTATACTGTTCGACAAAAGCGTCCTGTCGATGAGGTTCGTCGCGGCAAGCGCGGTCGCGATACTTGCGCTCTCGCCGGAAAGCCTCCTAAACCCCGGCTTCCAAATGTCCTTCCTCGCGGTCGCGATACTGATAAGGATTTACGACGCGCGCAAGCTCTGGCTGACCCGCGCCGAAGCACCATTCGCAGGCATGCTGAACGCGCTTAAAGGCTCGGTCATAACCTCGTCCGCGATAGGCCTCGCCGTCGCGCCGTACGTCGTGTACGGTTTCAACCAGGCGCAGATTTACGGGGTGCTCGGCAACTTAGCGATTCTGCCCGCCGCGTCGCTGATAGTCATGCCGGGCATAGTCGCCGCGCTTGCCGCCATGCCGTTCGGGCTCGAGGCTCCGTTCTTCAAATTCGCCGGGTTCGGCATAAGCTATATCAACGCCGCTGCCGCGGGCATAGGCTCGCTTCCCGCCGCAAGCATTACACTCAAATCCATGCCGACAAGCGCGATTTTGTGGATTTCAGCCGGGTTTTGCACACTTTTATTCCTAAAGACCAAGCTCAAGTACGCCGGCGCGGCACTCATCGTACTCGGCCTTGTAATCTATATTGGCACCATGCCGCCGCATGTGTTCGTCGACTGCTTCGGCACGCTCTTCGGCATAAACGAGGGCAGCATGCTAACAATAGTCAATCGCTCCCGCTACCGCACCGACCCGCGTCAAATCTCGGCGTGGCTCGCCAAAAGCGGCAAGGAAAAATCCCGCCTCGCACCACCGGAATACGAAATTCCGTATGGTATCGAGCGAAAGTTCCCGCGAAAATTCTACTTCCGCAACGGCGCCGCCGAGTTCACGCGCCAAAGCCAAAACAACCGCCTCCGCTTCGAAACGGTTCGCGGCTTCCAAGGCGAGCGTCCCTGGTCAGTCTGGCAATACGGCAAATGAAAACCCGGCTTTTTTGAGCGCGCTGAGCGCCGGAGCAAGCCCTTCGAACGTCTCGCCCTCCGGCTTGTTCATGTGGGCAAGGATGATGTCCCCGGGCTTGGCCTGCATGGCGGCCGAGCGAACGGCGGAGGCTTTGAGAGTTGCGCCCTGGTCTGCGGTAATGGCGAACCCTGCGATTTTGAAGCCCATTTTGGAAATCTCGCGTATCGCCAAATCGTCATAGTACGCCGTGCCCGAGCGGTACCACATAGGCCGCACACCGGTAAGACGCTCGATTTTGTCGGCATTGGCCACCACCTCCGCGCGCAGCTCCGCGGCCGAAGACGCCCCCTCGATTCCATATACGAACAGCCCCTGAACCGACGCCGGCTTGTGCTCCGTCCCGTGGTTGGCGATTTTGAATAAGGGGTTGCGCGCAAGCGCCGCGAACTCGTCCTGGTGGTTGTCTATCCACCGCGCGTTGATAAAAAGAGTGGCCGGAATCTCGTTGTGCACCAAAAAGTCGACAAGCTCCTTGTCGTACCCGTCCCGCACGCTCCCGCAGGCGTCCAAAGTAAGGTAAAGCGTAGGCCCCTGTCCGGGTGCGGCCGGTACGTTGTCGATAATCCCCGGCCCGTGCTCGCCCCAGAAAGCGAACGCAGGCAAGGCGCAAAACAACAGTATGAAAAGCAGTTTCCTCACATGGAAAATACTACGCCTCCGCCCGATTTTTTGCAAGTAAAAAGTTGACATTTCACCCCCCCCCGTTATATTATGCGAAACGCAATGGATAGGATTTCTGTAATAGGCGCGGGTCGCTGGGGAAGCTTCCTCGCATGGTACGCGGCCAAAATCTGCGGGCTGGAAACACGCTTGTACGGCCGCGCAACGTCGCCCGATTTCGCCCGGCTGAAGCAGACTCGCAAGAACGAATACCTTGCGCTCCCCGATAATGTCGAGCTGACGTCCGATCTGCCGCGTGCTCTCGACGCAGACCTTGTAATAATAGCGGTAGGAGTCCAGAATTTCCGCGCACTCGCCCGCGAAATCGCCACGCATTCGCCAAAAAACAAAACCTTCCTCCTCGCCATGAAAGGGCTCGAAACCCCGTCCGCGAAATTGCCATCACAAATCGCGCAAGAGGAGCTCCCCAATAATACAAAAATAGCAATACTCGCCGGCCCCGGCCACGTGCAAGATTACGTCGCGGGCATACCCTCCTGCGCGGTGCTCGATTCGCCCGACGCCGCGCTCACGAAAGCCCTCTCCGAAAAACTCTCCTCAAGGCTGATTCGCTTCTATTACGGCCGGGATTTCATAGGGAATCAGGTCGGCGCCGCGCTAAAAAATGTGGTCGGCATAGCGGCCGGAATCCTCGACGGCCTCGGCTGGCAGGGGCTCAAGGGCGGTCTGATGACCCGCGCGCCAGTCGAGGTCGGCCGCCTTATAAAGTACTACAAGGGCGACCCGATGTCCGCCTACGGTCTCGCGCATTTGGGCGATTACGAGGCGACGCTGTTCTCGGAGCACAGCCATAATAGAATGTTCGGCGAGCTGTTCGCCCGCGGCGAAAAGTTCGACAAATTGGCCGAGGGCGCCTACACATTGCAGGCTGTCGCAAACCTCGCTGAAACGCAGAGTATAGACATGCCGATTGTCCGCGCACTACATAGTTGCATAAGCAAAGGTACGGACATAAAAACCGAAATACGCGCGCTTTTCGACCGCGATATGAAAGCTGAATTTTAGGAGGGAAAATGTTTCGCCATACGGAGGATTTTAACGCTGTAATCGAGCGCGCGACCGGCCATGCGCCGCTGCGCCTGGACTTGATTCCGACCGGCTGGACGAACATAGTGTTCGAGGCGGAAATGCCGGACGAATGCTGCTTCTTCCGCTTTCCGCGGGACGATTTTTGGGCATGGGTGATTGAGAAGGACTTCAACTTTGTCGAGTATATCCGTCCGCGCGTCTCGTTCACCGTCCCTGGCATGAGGTTGTTCAGGGACGACGGCCGGGCGTTTTCCATGCACAGGAAGATAGAGGGACGTTCGCTCCAATCCGCGTTGCCGACGCTGGACGCCGCAGCCGCAATCCGCGCCGCTGAAGGCATTGCAGATGTGTTGATTGAACTTGCCGCGCTTGACCCGTCCGCCTGCCGGGGCGGTTGCGACGAAAGGCTATCCGAGTTTTTGAAAAAGCTTGCCGCCACACATTTCGACCGGCTTGATGAAAGGTATTACGAACGCCTCTTGAATTCGGAAACCCGCTCGCTCGGCATAGTCCACGGCGACCTGAATCCCGGCAACATCATAGTCGGCGACAAGGGCGAGGTAAGGGGAGTTATCGACTTCGGCTTCGCCGGCATAGGCAACAGGATGTCCGACGTGTCGCGTATCGTTGGGCGCTCGCCTGCCGCGTTCGGCACGGTTTTCCTAGGCGCGCTTGGCCGCCGCTACTTCGAGGTCGATTCCGCCGAAGTCGACGGCCTTGTCGAGACTTGGAATTATGTCGAGCGCGAGTATATAGGCTTCATGAAAAGGCACCACCCGGAAATCACGCTTCCGCCCGGCGTGTGATGAACTCCATCTTCGCGGCAAGCAGCTCGTCCGCCGGCAATGGCTCGCACGCGATAAGACGCCGCGCTCGCGACACCTCCGCGCCTCCCGCAACCGTCCCCTCGTATATCGGAACAAGCGAGCAGGGCGACCACACGACGCACGGCGTATCTGCCCGCGCCGTCGCCCATGTCGCAAACCCGTTATCATGCTCGCGCCAGAAATACTCCATCGAATCTTTGTTCACGATTCGCCCGGTCTCCGCCTCGCGCTTTGCGATGAAAGCGTCCGACACCGCGCGCGGACACGCGATTGCATGCAAGGTCAAGTCATAGTCCGCAAGCGACTCAATGACCGCCTCCTCGAACAGAGGCTCCAGAAGTGCAAGCTCGATAATCATCGCGGCGCCCATGCGCCCAAGCTTCTCGATCGTCGCGAACATAAGGGAAAGGGCGAACGCATTCGTCGCCTCGCGCATGTTGTCCTTTCCGACCCGCGCGACAAGTTCGTCAAGGTTGGGAAAATACGGCACGAAATTCCTGACCGCTATGTGCACAGACTTTATGCCCGCAAGCTCGAAATGCCGCACGGCCATTGGTAGGAGTTGGGACGACTTCCCGCTTCCCGACTGCCCCGCCAGGCGCAGAGCCACACGCGCCAATGTAGCACCTTCCGCCATATCCGCCGCCGCACGCTCGGCAAGCTTGTTAAAGTCGGCCGAAAAATCCGCCCCCGGCCACATCTCTCTCGCCCGCGTGATTACTTTCTCGAATGATTGCATTCTCTTCTCTAAAAAAACCAACCAGTAAAAAAGTCGGGGTTCCCCTGACTTTTTTACACAGATTCCCACTTGAAAAAGCGAGCCCCGCAGGGGCGCTGATTTTTCAAGTGATTTTGTGGCGGAGAGGATAGGATTCGAACCTACGATACCTTGCGGTATAACGGTTTTCGAGACCGCCGCATTCGACCACTCTGCCACCTCTCCGCGGCGCGCCGATTATAAATGGCCGGCAAAAGGAATGCAAGGCCTATTTTTGCTCGGGCCAGCCAATCGTCTGCGATATGATAGGCTTCTCGGCCTCGGGCAAAGCCAAAGCTTTCGCCACCGCTTCCTTGTCGTAATACGCCCGCACCACCTGGGTAAGTCCCATCGAGGCGGCATAAAGGCTCACGTTCTCAAGCGCCGCGCCCGCGTGAACCGGCGAAAATTCGGCATCCGTACCGGTATATAGCAAAGTCAAAGGAGCCGTAAGCACGTAATCCTGCTGGGCGAACAGGGGGCGCAAGTCCTTCTTCGAACGAATCATAAGACGATTCTTCTCCCCGTCGTACGCCCACGCGCCCGCGCCGGTAATGGCATAGACGCCAAGCTTCTGCTCGTTCTTGGCGGTGGGAATGGTGCGCCGCCCGGCCGAGTTTTTGCCGAACGCGGCCCACAAGATTTCCGACAACATCGAACGCTCAAGCTCGCGCTTGGAAAACTCCCGCCCGCTCGCGCGCAGGTCGATAAGGGCGAGTATCGGCACATTCTTCACCTCGGGCGCGGGCAAAGCCATGTCCGCCGCGGGCTTGCCGCCGCGCTTGCTGATAAGTAATCCGACAACCCCAAGCCCCGCGACCAACGCCGCCGCACCGATTATGATTTTTTTCTTCATTTGTTTCTCCATTTGTTCCATTTAATTATATAGCGATTCTCAAACGATTGCAATAAGTAAAAAAGCGTGCTATAGTAAAAAGATAGGAGGATATATGCCGCTCAAGGTCTTGCCCGGACGTTCGTACCCGCTTGGCGCCACATACACGGGACGCGGAGTGAACTTCGCGCTGTTTTCCGCCAACGCCGAGAAGGTCGAGCTCTGCTTGTTCGATAGCTCCGGCAAACACGAGGAACGCGTGCAGGTCGCCGAATACACGGACGAGGTTTATAATTGTTTCATCCCCGGCTTGACGCCCGGCCAGCTTTACGGATATAGGGTATATGGCAGGTACGACCCGGCCTCCGGGCATCG
>JAISGI010000044.1 GCA_031263095.1 Rickettsiales bacterium
GACGCCGATTCGCCCAAGCTTTTGCCTGCAATTCCAAGCATCGAAAGGAACCTTGTCCTCGCCCGCCTGATAAAGGAAAAATCACGGTTCATCGGGGACGAGCAGGCCTTTGCCCTCGCCGTCGACCTCGCCCGCCTGATGGACACGGTGGAAATGGAGGAGCTCGGCTTTGAAAACCTCGAACGCCTCGTCCCCGAAAATTTGTCCGAATATTGGAGCCAGACTGTCGAGTTCCTGAAAATCATAACCGAGTTTTACCCGGCAATCTTGGCCGAACGCAGCTACATGAACCCGACCGCACGCAAGGTCGCGCTAATCAGGCGCCGCGCCGATTCGCTGGGCAAGGAAAGCATCACCGCCGCCGGTTCCACAGGCTCCCTAAAGCCAATCGCATATCTGCTTGATAAAATCGCAAGCACACCGAATGGAGCCGTCGTCCTGCCCGGCCTCGACCGGTTCATAGGCGAAAGGGACTTCGCCGCCGTCGGCCAAAATCACCCGCAATACGGCATGATGAAATTGCTTGGAAGAATGGGCATAACGCGCAACAACGTAGTGCCACTCGCAAAGTCGCAAAACCCCGCCCGCGAACTGCTTGCAAGCGCGATTATGCTCGCCGGAGAGGCAACGGCGGCTTGGCATGATATAAAGGAAATTCCGCCCGCCGCGCTCGAAAACATAAGCAGGTTGTCGTGCGAAACCGAGCGCGAGGAGGCCAAGGCTATAGCCCTCGCTCTTGCCGATTCGCAGGCGCGCGGCGAAACGGCCGAGCTGATAACGCCCGACCGCAAAATCGCCAAATCCGTCGCGGACGAGCTTGCCAAATTCGGCATAGCGGCCGACGATTCTGCGGGTACCCAAGCCTCCGAAACCGCCGCCGGAAATTATATGATTGTCGCACTCAAAGCCGCAGTGAAAGGCTTCGCGCCCCTGCCTCTCCTCGCGCTGATAAAACACGGATTCACAAGCCTGCCGGGCAAGGAGGAAACGACGCTCCGGCTTGAACGAGAAACGCTCCGCGGCCACAGGAATCTAAATTCTCTAGCTGATATATCCGCCGCAAGCCCGCCTGCGATACAAAGTTTTCTGAGGCATATAGAGGACGCGGCGAATGAAATGATGACGCTGCTTAGGGAGCCCGCCGCTCCGCTCCACACGCTCCTGACGGCACACATAAGGATGACCGAAGCCTTCGCCGGACCCGATTCGCGCCTTTACGACGGCGATATGGGCACTCAGCTTTCGGACACCCTGCAGGACACGCTGACCGCACTGGAAAAGATAAAAGACGACGATATAAGCCTGATAAACCCGGCCTCCTACCTCGATTTTATATCGCAGTATTTGTTCTCGATAAACCTCCGCCCGCGCCGCGCCGCCACAGCGAAAATCGCAATTCTGAACTCGATGGAGGCGCGCCTGCTGCACCCGGATTTCACGGTAGTAGCAGGATTGAACGAGCAGACTTTCCCAAGGATAACCGCCGACGACCCGTGGATGAGCCGCCCGATGAAAAGCGCCTTCGGCCTGCCCTGCCCCGAGCGAAAAATCGGCCTCGGCTCGCACGACTTCTCCGCCGGTTTTTGTATGCCCAGAGTGCTGATGAGCAGGAGTCGCACCGCCGGGGGCGAGGACGCGATAAAGTCCCGGTGGCTCCAAAAATTGGACGCGATTCTGCAGATAGCGAACGCAAAATTAGAGGACGGTTTCCCAAGCGCAATCGTTCGCACGCTTACCCGCTCGGAGCACGTGGAACCCTCGAAAATCCAACGCCCCGCGCCGCGTCCGCCCGCCGCCGCAAGACCGAAAAAACTCTACGCAACAAGCGTGGAAAAATGGTACCGCGACCCGTATATAATCTACGCGAGATATATATTGAAGCTGAAAAAATTGGACGACTTCGAACCGGAAATCACCCCTGCCGACTTCGGTACAGTGGTGCATGAATCGCTCGAGGAATTCGCCCGCGCAGACGGAGCCGACGCCGCGGAATTGCTTAAAATTATGATACGCCGCGCCGCGCCCATAATGGACGTCCAGACAATGGACTTCTGGATGGACAGGTTCCGCCGCATATCCGAATTCTTCGCGAAATACGAGGCCGAACGCGCGCCCGCCATTGCCCGCAAACTGGCGGAAACCGAGGGTTCCGCACGCATGGCAAACGACTTCGAACTCTGCGCCAAGGCCGACCGCATAGATGTTTTGACAAGTGGTGCGGCGGTAATTTCCGACTATAAAACCGGCGCCCCACCGACGAAAAGGGAACTGAACGAAGGCTTCGCACCGCAACTTCCGCTCGAGGCGCTGATACTTGAACGCGGCGGATTCTCTGGCATAAAGGCGAAAGTGGCCGAGCTTCGTTTCGTCGCCCTCGGACAGAATAAAGTGCAGGTAATAGACAAGGAACTTGACGCGCTCATCGCGGACGCAGAAAAGAAATTGAACGCGACGATACAGGCGTTCACGGACGAAAATACACCATACATTTCGCGCCCGAACCCGTCCAAGGTCGGCCGCGCAATCGAGGAATACTCGGAATATTCGCACCTTGCAAGGGTGCGCGAATGGGAGGAATAATGATAAAACTGCTGATTTTTTTGGCCATAGTGATTGCGTCTTTCGTCATGCAAAAGGACAAATCGCCGACCCTCGCGACAATGCCCGCGCACGAGCAAAAAGAGGAGCTCGAAGACCCACTCGAAACGCACCTGCAGCTTGTCAAAATCGACTCGCCGTACTTTATCCTCGACCTCTCCTACGCCAAGGACGATAACTTCCTTAAACACGCGTTCTATCACAAGTTCGGGATAAGCGCCTGCTACGTCCACCGCGACCTGATGCCCATGATGATACGGCTCGAGCAGGAGCTCTACGAACGCAACCTTCGCGCCCTGGTCTTCGATTGTTTCAGGCCGCAGGAAGTGCAGGAATACATGTGGAAGTTCAAGCCCGACCCGCGATTCGTCGCCAACCCGGCCAAGGGCTCGCTCCATTCAAAGGGCCTCGCGCTCGACATAGGCCTTGCCGACAGCAAAGGCCAAAAACTCGAGATGGCCACCGCAGTCGACCAGTTCGTCCCAAGCTCCTCGCACTCGTACGAATGCAAGCCCGAGGAGGCCGCCCGGTGCGAAAACCGCACGTTGCTGAAAGAAATTATGGAACGCTCCGGCTTCCGCGCAATCAAACACGAATGGTGGCACTACCAGCTTCCGGGCGACACGTCAAGCTACCCGGTTATCCGAGTCTGCGATACAGTAAAGTGCGAGCGCTAAATCTTCCCGACCCATTCGGATTCAGGAGAATTCGCCTTCAAGAGTTTCATCATATTCTCCGCATCCTGCTGCTCGCCAAGCATGCGGTAAATCTCGGCCGCACGGAAAATCGCCTCCGGCACGAATAGGGTAGTGTCGAACTTCACTATTACGGTCTGATAACGGTTGAGAGCCGCAAGTAAATTTCGCCGCCGGAACAGCTCCTCGGCAATGGACATTTCCTTGGCCGCAAGGTTGTTGCGCAAAATGATTATCTTCGGCTTCACGTCCGCCGCATACTCGCTCTCGGGATAGACAGCGACCAATCGCTCCATGGCGACAAGCGCCTGCGAGGTCGACTTCTGGTCGCGCGTAATCGGCATCATCGCATCATAGTAGGAAATCGCGACCATATACATAGCATAAGGAGCCTGCGGACTCGACGGATGGTGCTTGACCATCTTCTCGAAGCTTCCCGCCGCGTCAAGATACTTCTTGTCCTTGTACGCCGCATACCCCGCCATAATCCAAGCTTTGGAGACCAAAGGGGAATAAGGGTAGATATACTCGATTTGCTCGAAATCCTTGACCGCAAGGTCGTAATACTCGTCGTTCATCTTCTTCATCGCAATGTCGAAAAGCTCCTGATCGGTGCGCGTATCGGTGTTCGTTATGTCCTGCGGCGCACACGAGGCAAGGGCGAAAAGGGCTAGGATTAAAAGCGTTCTCATAATTTCTCTCTTGATAGTCCAAGGTTTAATGATATACTATGTGTTGGAAATGAACAAGAGATTTTTGTCCGATACACTGCAGGTGGGAGGGGTGACGCTGATAAGTCGCGTCTTCGGCTTTGCGCGCGACCTGCTGATAGCCAAGGTCTTGGGCGCCGGCCGCATAGCCGACGCGTTCTTCGTCGCGTTCAAGATACCCAACCTTTTCCGCGCAATGTTCGCCGAGGGCGCGTTCAATTCCGTCTTTGTCCCCGGCTTTACACACGAGTTGAAAAAGAATAACGCCTCCGCCGGAGCCTATGCAAAGAATATATTTGCATTCCTGTTCTATTTCCTATTGGCCTTCACGGTGCTGGCCGAGGTTTTCATGCCCTACCTGGTCGGCACATTCGCCCCGGGGTTTAGCGCCGACGCCGAAAAGTTCGCCCTTGCAACCGACTTGGCAAGGATAATCTTTCCCTTCCTTATGCTTGTCGCCATCACAAGCTTTTTCGGCAGTATCCTGAACTCCATAGGCCTGTTCGCGCCATACGCGGCAACACCTATAATCTTGAATATTTGCATGATAACCGCCGCGATTATGGCCGCGGCCGAGGGCGCCATGGCCGCGAAATGGATAGCCTGGGGCGTAAGCATTTCCGGCGTGATACAGCTTGTAATGCTCTGGAGCATAGCCGCCCGCCACGGCTTCGGCGGCATATCGCTAAGGCCGCGGATAACCGACGGCGCACGCAGATTTTTCAGCAATATCGGCCCCGGCATAGTCTCGGCCGGAGTCTATCATATCCAGATATTGGTCGGAAGCATTTTTGCAGCGGCCGAGAACGGCGCGACAAGCTGGATTTACTACGCCGACCGCCTGGTGCAGCTTCCATTGGGAGTAATAGGCGCCGCCGTCGCGACGGTATTGCTGCCAAGCATGGCGCGACACGAGGAGGAACGCTCGACCTCCCTATTCAATTCCTCGCTCGTCTTCACCGCCGCGCTTATCCTGCCCGCCACGGTACTGCTATACTTGCTGGCCTCGCCCATAGTGGGAATATTTTTCGAAAGCGGCGAGTTCAAGGCCTCCGACACGCTCGCGACCGCCCGCGCGCTCCAGATTCTTGCCATCGGCCTGCCCGCTCTCGTCGCCTCGCGCCTGTTCGTGAATATATTCTACGCGCGGCAGGATACAAGGACTCCGATGAGGATAGCCTGCATCGCGCTTGCCGCCCACTTCGCCGCCACCTGGGTGCTAAGCAAGGAGTTCGGGTACCTGGGCATTGCCGCCGCAGTCTCGATTTCCAACTGGCTGACACTTGCGGGACTTTGGTTCGCAAGCTGGCGGAAAAAGCTGATGAGGATACGCCTCGCCTCGCTCGGCCGCATGGCGGGAATAGCGACCGTCGCAGCCGGACTTGGATATGTGCTCTATAGGAATATGCCGAGTTTCCACAAGGGCTTCTGGCCCGACTTCGGAGCTCTGGCGGTAATAGGCCTCGCCTACGCCGCTCTCTACGCCGCACTCGCCTGGGCGTTCGTCGAAAAGGAAAAATGTTAAAAAAATCAAAGCGAAAAACTCCCGGGGTTCCCCTAGGAGTTTTTCTCATTCTTCCAATTGAAAAAGGCGAAGCATTTTTCAGAAGCATTTTTCAATTGAGTTAAATAATACCTATTGACTTCAAAAAACTTATATTTTATATTGACTTGCATAAGGAGGACATCATGAAAAAATATTTAACGCTGCTGATGCTTGCTGCCTGCGCGACCGGCGCTGCCAAGCTTGGCGACACATCGAAAATCGCCGACAACTCTACGCTCGACTTCACGAACATAAACTCTGACATGAAACTTATGGACGCGAACAACAAGCCGGTCTCCGGCACGTACAAGACCGCACTCGGCAAGGTCACCATACTCTATACGTACAAGGACGGCGAACTCACGGCCGAGGAAAAATACGTCGAGGGTCTCTTGAAGGCCAAGTCGGAAAACGGCTCGACCACCACGTTCTTCCAGGACGGCACAATCTCGGGCCGTACCGGTCGCGCCAAAATCGCACGCAAGAGCCGCGAAGAGCGCAAGAAGGGCGAAGCTCCCGAGGGCATAATCAAGGTTCAGTACTACTCCGACGGCAAGCTCTACTCGGAGTTCAAGGACGGCTACACGAATTACTATCATAGGAACGGCGACTTGATAGTGCGCGAAAAGCTCGAGATTCGCTCCGGCGCGCCGCGTCTATTGGATATGCTGTCCAAGACCTACTACGACAAGAACTTCCGCGCCATCACCGGCAAGGTCGTGCTTGCCTGCCCACAGTATCCTGACGTTGCATGCGAGACATTCTCGGTCGAAAACGGCATCCTATCCGGCCCTTACACCAAGTTCGAGGACTTGAACGGATTCTATAACGAGGGACTGTCCCGCCTCTGGGTCATGAACTATGACCGCACCGGCAAGGTCGGCAAAGTCTTAGACCTGTCATCGGCCGAAGACGCGATAATCTCGAGCGAGGTGTACTACTTCGACGATAATACGCGCTTCAGCCTGATTTACGACGGCTTCAACGGCCCGCTTACCGGCGTAGCATGCGGCAACATGTACATCAACACCAAGGTGTTTTCGATAGAGGACGCGAAGCCCGTGCTTGACCGCTTCAACACCGACAGATCCAAGAACCCGTGCACGCCGTCCGACCTTGTCGTGACCGAAGCCACGGCCGAAATCGTCGCCGAAGCTGTCGAGGCCGCTGAAGAAGCTGCCGAGGACGACGAGCCCGAGGACGCTGGCGAAGTGGTCGAGGACTAGCCTACACCAATATAACATTGCTAACTGAAAAAAGCCCCGGAAACGGGGCTTTTTTTTGGATAATCAAGGAAAATTCCTCATAGGGAAAACGCAAAAAACTTCGATTTTTAGTCGAGCAGTCTGTTTCTTTCGAAAAAAGGCCGACCCAGCGTACTTTGGCGTACGTGGTCGGACTTTTTGAGAAAAAACCGGCAGCGCAGGCTAAAAAGCGGAGTTTTTGGTGAAAATCTCATAACCCGATTCGGTTATGCCAATAGTATGCTCCCACTGCGCTGACAAACCGCCATCCACAGTGCGCGCAGTCCATCCGTTCGACTTGTCGATAACGGTACCGATTGCGCCGGTGTTTATCATCGGCTCGATAGTGAAAACCATCCCCTCGCTCATAGTAAGCAAATCCGATTCGCGATTCTCGTAATGAAGCACATTGGGCGATTCGTGAAACGAGGTTCCAATACCGTGGCCGCAAAAATCCTCGACTACCGAAAATCCGTGTGCTCGCGCCAAAGCGGAAATAATACGCCCGATTTCGCCGAACTTCACGCCCGGCCGACACGCGCCGATTGCCGACATCATGGCTTCGTATGCGACCGAGGCAAGCTCCCGCGCACGCGGCGCAACCTCGCCGATCATGTACATCCGCGACGTGTCGCCGTAATAGCCGTTGAAAATCGTCGTGACATCGACATTCACAATGTCCCCGTCCGCCAAAAACTCGTGCTTGGACGGAATTCCGTGGCACACCACATCGTTGCGCGAAATGCAACACGACTTAGGATACCCCTCGAAGCCAAGACACGCACATATCCCGCCAAGCTTTTTCGTATGCTCGGCCACAAGACGGTCAAGGTCAAGCGTCGACACGCCCTCGACCACATAAGGGGCAATGAAGTCGAGCGTCTCGGCCGCCTTGCGGCCCGCGATTCGCAACCCCTCGAAGTCTTGCTTGGAATAAATCATATTGAATCGAGTAGTCCCAAATCGCCCAATATGTCCATCGCCACCATCTGCTCCGCCTCCTTGCGGCTGGAACCGGTGCCGATTTTGACTATGCCGCCGGCAACCGCGCGCACGGTAAAGGTCGGCGCATGCGAGGGCCCCTCCTGCGACATCACTTCATAGACCGGATAAATGCTCATGGTCTTCTGGGTATATTCCTGAAGCCGGGTCTTGTAGTCTTTAAGAGGAATCTTGGCCGCCTCGATTCGCTTGGCCATTATGCGCTCGACCACGCCGTACGCGGCGTCGAAACCCGCATCGACATAGACCGCGCCGACAACGGCCTCGACCGCGTCCGATACGACGTTCCGATTCTTCTGCCCGTGCCGCTTGGCCTCCTGAAGCGAGACTTTGAGCACATCGTCTATGCGGATGTCCTCGCCCACACGCATAAGGGAGTGGGCCGATACAAGGTTGCTGTGCCGGATGGCAAGCGTCCCCTCGTCCTCGAGAGGGTAAAGGTCGAACAGGATTTTTGCAACCACCAGCCCGACCACACGGTCGCCCAGAAACTCGAGCCTCTCGTTGTTGGCAAGCTTGTCCCGCGACACGCTCGAGTGCATAAGCGCCCGCTCGATAAGCTCGGGCTTGGAAAAGTGATAGCCGATTATGTCGCAGAATTCCGGAATGGTAAGCTTCTGCGGCCGGGCATGCTGCTTGAACGCGCGCTTGTTCGTATTGCTCATTTTATCGCCTTCAGAAGACGGCTCCAGCGGATAGGGTGCAGCCACCGCCACACCTCCCACAACGCCACCGACTTGTTTTGCGAGAAGAAGATTATGTTCGCCCGCCCCATAAGGTCGCGCCGATGTATGTACCCGACCTCGCCCAGAAAGCGCGAGTCCTCGGACATGTCCCGATTGTCCCCCATCATGAAGTAATGCTCGTCCGGAACAAGATATTCCGCCGTGTTGTCCATGACTTCCGAGTCGGAAATCTCGACAATCTCATGCGCCGCTCCCGACGGCAGGGTCTCGATATAGCGGTAAAGCTCCATAGCCTCGCCCTCGCCTGCCATAGGCTTGTACGCGATGGTATAGTCGCGATTGTCCGCCGGCTGCCCGTCGACAAGCAGGTGCTTCGAGTTCACGACGGTAAGCGTCCGCCCGGTCTGCGTCGCTATGGTAAGTGCGTCCCGCCGCCTGTACGCATTCGGCAGATTCACGACGAAAAACCGCCCTGCCTCCTCGCGCGGAACAATCGCATCGTTGATGTACAGCCGCCCGTGCTTGAGCTGGATTCTGTCGCCCCCGCGCCCGACAAGACGTTTTATGTAGTTGTCCGGCCGCCCCTTGATTTTCTTGAACACCACCACGTCGCCGACCTTCGGCTCGGTAAAGAAAATGCGGTCGGGAATTATCGGGGGAGAAAACGGAAACGATTGCCGCGAATAGCCATAGGCCATCTTGTTCACGAAAAGATGATCGCCGACATAAAGGCCCGGAAGCATGGAATCCGAGGGTATGTGGAACGGCTCGAACACCAGGCTGCGGATGACCACGGCAAGCGCTACCGCCCACAGCACCGCTTTCAAAGTGGCGACAAAGCCCTTTTCCGACTGCCTTCTGCGCATAAGAATTTCCTTAAAGTTGTCGCGCCGAGTTTAATGGAAAACCCGCCGCGTGTCAAGCTATTTAAGATATTTCTTTAGGTATTTGCCAGTATGCGAACCCTTTGCTTTCGCAACCTCCTCTGGTGTGCCTTGGGCAATCACGCGCCCGCCGGCATCGCCCCCCTCCGGCCCCATGTCGATTACATAGTCCGCGGTCTTGATAATCTCGAGGTTGTGCTCGATGACAAGCACCGTGTTGCCCGAATCCACAAGCCGATGCAGGACTTTCAAGAGGTTCGCGATGTCGTGGAAATGCAAGCCCGTCGTCGGCTCGTCAAGCAGGTACAAAGTCCGCCCCGTCGCACGCTTGCTAAGCTCTTTCGAAAGCTTTATCCGCTGCGCCTCTCCACCCGAAAGCGTGACCGCCGACTGACCAAGATGTATGTACCCCAAGCCAACCTGCGAAAGCAGGAGAAGCTTCTCCCGTATGTTGGGCACGTTCTCAAAGAAACGCACCGCCTCGTCCACCGTCATGTCCAAGATGTCCGCGATGTTCTTGCCCTTGTACTCTACGGCCAGGGTCTCGCGATTATAGCGCTTGCCGTGGCACACATCGCACTCGACGTACATGTCCGCCATGAAGTTCATATTTATTCGGATAAGCCCGTCGCCGTCGCACGCCTCGCACCGCCCGCCCTTAGTGTTGAAGGAGAAACGGCCCGGCCCGTACCCGCGCTCTTTCGCCGCCGGAAGCCGCGCGAACCACTCGCGTATAAGGTCGAACACACCGGTATAGGTCGCCGGGTTCGAGCGCGGCGTACGCCCTATGGGGGATTGGTTGATGTCGATTACCTTGTCGAAGTTTTCAAGGCCGGAAATCGACTTGACCGCGCCCGCCCGCATGGACGAGCCATTTATCTCCCGCATGGCGAGAGGATAAATCGTATCGAGCACAAGCGAGGATTTGCCCGACCCCGACACGCCGGTAATGCAGGTGAAAGTGCCAAGCGGAATCTTGACGCTCACATCCTGAAGGTTGTGGTGCGTCGCGCCCTTGACGGCCAAAAATTCGCCGTTCCCCGGCCGACGCTTCTTCGGCACCGCAATGGAAAGCTCGCCCGATAGATACTTCGCGGTAAGCGAGCCGGGCGTGGCGATGACCTGCGCCGGCGTCCCCTGTGCGATAAGCCGCCCGCCCATAATTCCCGCACCCACGCCGATGTCGATAAGGTGGTCGGCTTGACGCATTATGTCCTCGTCATGCTCGACCACGATGACGGTGTTCGACTTGTCGCGGAGTTTTTTCAAAGTGTCGATAAGCCGGTCGTTGTCCCGCTGATGAAGCCCTATCGACGGCTCGTCAAGCACGTACAAAACGCCTGTCAAGCCCGTGCCGATTTGCGAGGCAAGGCGTATCCGCTGGCTCTCCCCTCCCGACAAAGTGCCGCTTGTGCGCGACAGGGTAAGATAGTCGAGGCCCACGTCAAGCAGGAACGCCGTCCGGTCGATTATTTCCTTGAGTATTGGCTTGGCAATCTCGCGATTCTTGGGCGACAGCTTGACAAGCAACCCCCTGAACCACGAAAGCGTCTGGCCAAGCGGCCACTCGGTCGCTTCGATAATGTCCCGCCCGTCGATTTTCACGCACAAGGCCTTTTCCGAAAGCCGCTTGCCATGGCACGTCGGGCAAGGTATGTTCTCCTGGTATTTTTCATATTCAATACGCGCCCATTCCGATTCGGTCTCGTGATAGCGCCGCTCGAGCGTGGGTATCACGCCCTCCCAGTATTTGCGCACGACAAGCCGCTCCCACCGCACGATGATTTCGCGCTCTCCGCCGCCGTAAAGGATTATCTGCCGGTCTTTCTCGGACATCTCCCGCCACGGCTTGTCCATCGAAATTTTGAACTCCTTGCACACCGCGTCGAGGAGGTACTCATTCTGCGTTATCGACTGTCCGTCGCGACTCCATGGCGCGATTGCCCCGCGCCGTATGCTCTTGCGCTCGTCCGGGACAATAAGCGCCGGCGAGAATTCGATTTCGAAGCCCAACCCGCCGCATGCCTTGCACGCACCCGCCGGATTATTGAAAGAAAACAGCCGCGGCTCGATTTCCTCTATGGAAAATCCCGATCCCGGACCTGAGAAGTTTTCCGAGAATATTACCTGCTCCTTCGTGTCGGCATTTTCGGCAATCATAATCCCGTCGGCAAGCTTCAAGGCGGTTTCCGTCGATTGGGCAAGCCGCTCCTCTATGCCATGCTTCACGACCACGCGATCTACCACCGCCTCGACCGTATGCGCACGGTTTTTGTTCAGATCCGGCGCCTCCTCCGCCTCCATGAACTCCCCGTCCGCGCGTATGCGGGTAAATCCCTGTTTGATAAGGTCGTCGAACACATCCCGCTGCGTCCCCTTTTTTCCGCGCACCACCGGGGCGAGGAGGTAAAGCTTCGTCCCCTCCGGCATCTCCATGATTTTATCGACCATGCTGGAAACCGTCTGCGATTCGATTGGCAGCCCGGTCTCCGGCGAGTAAGGTACGCCAACCCGCGCCCACAAAAGACGCATATAGTCGTAAATCTCGGTAATCGTCCCGACCGTCGAACGCGGATTCGCATGCGTGGTCTTCTGCTCAATGGAAATAGCCGGAGAGAGCCCCTCGATTGAATCCACCTCCGGCTTTTTCTGGATGTCAAGGAACTGCCGCGCATAGGCCGAAAGCGACTCGACATACCGCCGCTGCCCCTCGGCGTATATGGTGTCGAAGGCAAGCGAGGACTTGCCGGAACCCGAAACGCCGGTAATGACGACAAGCTTGTCCCGCGGAATGTCTATGTCCACGGACTTGAGGTTGTGCTCCCGCGCGCCGCGTATCTTGATTGCATCCATAAAGGTTCCCTTTTTGTTTCAGTTGAAAAAGAATACCAAATCCAAGACACTATTGCAAGGGGAAAATAAAGTTTTCCTGTTGCCCCCCCCCGTGAAATATGATATAATATGCTTGAGATGAGGTTTCTAAAACCATTGTTGGCGCTTGCGCTTGTCCTTGGCGGGCTTGAGGTCTATTCGGCCAAGCCTACGGGCGGCAAGCCAGCCGCACGCAAGGCGACCGGAGGCAAACGCGCCGCAGCAGCCTCAAAGGGCGCAAGGAACGCCCGTAGCAATCGGGCAAGGAACTCCGCAGGAGGCAAGGCGACAAGGGGAGCCGAGGGTCTTCCCTCCACGGCCGGCACGGCCAAGACGCGCGATTGCCGCTCCAACTTCGCCTATTGCATGGACGCCCAAATCGCCGGACTGATAAACGCGAACAAATGGCTTGCCGCCGATGCCGCGGCCAAGGCGGTGCAGTCAAGCGCCGAACCCCTGCGCTGTATCTATTACGATTCGATAGCGACAAGCGGCATCTACGGCGAGATAAATAAAAAGGAATGCGCCGAACGCGGCAACAACATGAACGTCTGCCCCGGACAAAAGGACGTCAACGACCTCTATATGTCCTATAACTACTATTGCGATTTGGATTCCTCGACCCAGACCGCGCGCGGCGTTCCCGTGAACAAGTGCAACTTCGCCAAGCCGACCTCCGGCACTTCCTACGACGGCTCGAAGACGAACAAGACAGGCGCTTTCGCGACCAGGGATTCATGGGCGTTCTATAACGAGGCCTTGCGCCGCGTCAACAACGGCGATTTGAAGATAATAAACTTCGAAACCACCAACCTTTATAAGAACAAGATTTCCAAGCTCGAACTCGAGCATTTCGAGGAGTATTCCATAAGCAACGCCGACGTCGGCGACATGATGAGCGATTTGGGCTTGGGCAACAGCAATGCGGAAATCTTCTCGATAAACGTTACCCCGCCAGTCGGAGCAGGCACACTTGACGGCGCCGGACTGTTCAGGAAAGCCTCCGACCTTTGCTTTTCCGGTACCAAGCTGACGCCGCAGGAAGAGGCTCTCTACGGCAAGGCCGCGGGCGCCGAGCTAAGCGCGACCATATCGGCCATAGCCTCCTGCGCCGCGGAAAACCCGCGCTCCACGCTGGAGAGATACTACCTTAGCGGCCTGTGGACGGCCGCGGCCACCACTTGCAGGGAGGGCTACAGCTATAACACCGCGAACAAGCTGTGCGTGCACGACGAAGACCCGACCGACACCGAGGATCCCACAAGCGATGACAAGCCCGAACAGACTGGCTTCCTCTCCGCGCACAAGTCCTGCGACCTGTACGAGCAGGCCCTTATAACCAGCCGCAACGACATGTACGGCCAGTTCGAAACCCAGATGAAGAACTATATCGAAG
>JAISGI010000019.1 GCA_031263095.1 Rickettsiales bacterium
GGTTTCGCACGCAAATAACCAATCGAAAAAGACAAGCGAAGCGTAGTATTTTTCGATTGAGGAGACATAATGTTTTCAAAACCGCGCAGACTTATAAGACATATAGCAAGCAAAGAGGACGCCCTGCCCGTCCTTCCACTAAGGGATATAGTCGTCTTCCCCGGCATGATGGTGCCCGTAGTCGTGCCCAAGGGCGTTCCCGCGGACGCGATAGAGGACGCCGCCGCGAACGACGCACCAATCCTGCTTGTCGCCTGCACCGACGGAGGCGAACTCGGCTCGCCAGAGGCCCTGTTCGGAGTAGGCGTCCGCGCACGCATTGTCCAATCCATAAGCGAGGGCGGCACGGAAAAACTGCTCGTCGAAGCAGACGAGAAAATGAGGATAAAGGGCGTCGAAATCATACGCGGCGCGCTTATCGCCCACGCCGAACCTCTGCCCGAGGATTTGAGCTACCCCGAACCCATGGGCGAGGAAATAGCCGCCCTCCGCCGCGCCGTCCTGGCCGATTTTTACCGCTATGTCCGCTCGGGCCGCTCGATGGTGTCGGGCGACGCCGCCGGGCTGGAAAATATAGGAAACATCCCGCTTCTGATTGCGACCATAGCAATGGCCGTCCCCGGCAAAATGGCCAAAAAACAGATGCTCCTCGAGGAGCCGACCATCGCCGGCAAACTCAAGGGCCTGCTCTCAATCCTAAGGGACGAGCTTGCCCAGATAAAAATCGACCGCCAGATACGAAATAAGGTGATAGAGTCCGTGAACCAAAACCAGCGGGAGTACTACCTGAACGAGGCCATGCGCGCGATTCAGAAAGAGCTCGGCGACGACGAGGCAAGCGAGATGGGCGAGCTTGACAAAAGGATAGAGGCCAAAAAGCTGCCCACCGAGGCCGCCCGCCGCGCGAAATCCGAGCTTAAAAAACTCGCCAAAATGCACGCCCAGTCATCCGAGGCCGCGGTGCTCCGTGGATATATCGAGACGATTCTCGAACTGCCCTGGAGCGAAAAGTCCGAGCTTCAGACCGACCTCGAAAAGGCCGCCGCCGCGCTCGACAAAGGGCACTACGCGCTCGACAAGATAAAGGAACGCATCCTCGAATTTTTGGCCGTCCAGAAACGCGCCGAAAAATCCAAGGGAACGATTCTCTGCTTCGTCGGCCCGCCCGGCGTAGGCAAAACAAGCCTTGGCAAGGTCGTGGCCGAGGCAACAGGGCGCAAATTCGCCAAACTCTCGCTTGGAGGGATAAGGGACGAGGCCGAAATCCGCGGCCACCGCCGCACCTACGTCGGCTCCACCACCGGAAAGATACTCTCCACAATGAAAAAGTCTGGCGTCACGAACCCTCTTATCCTGCTCGACGAAATCGACAAGATGGGCTCCGACGGCTACCACGGCGACCCCTCAAGCGCGATGTTGGAAGTCCTCGACCCCGAACAGAACGTCGCATTCGGCGACCACTACTTGGACTTGGACTATGACCTCTCCGGCGTGATGTTCATAGCCACCGCCAACGGCCTCGACGGCATTCCCCGCCCCCTTATGGACAGGATGGAAATAATAGAGCTCTCCGGCTATACCGAGGCCGAAAAACTCGAAATCGCCAAACGCCACATAGTGCCCAAAAGCCTCCTCAAAAACGCGCTCGGCACAAAGGAAATCGAAATAAGGGACGACGCGATAAAGCTTATAATCTCGAAATACACGCGCGAATCCGGCGTCCGCGGGCTCGAGCGGCAAATAGATAGGCTCATGCGCAAGGCCGTCCGCAGCCTATTGGGAGGCGCAAACGCGCCGGTAAAAATCGGGGCCAAAAACCTCAAGGACTTCTTGGGCATCGAGAAATTCGACCACCAGGAGGCCGAAAAGGAGGACGCAATCGGCACCGTCTCCGGCCTCGCCTGGACCGAGGTCGGCGGCGAAATGCTCACCGTCGAGGCCGCGGTCATGGAAGGCAAGGGCGAGGCCCGCTTCACCGGCAAGCTCGGCGACGTGATGAAGGAGTCGATAGAAACCGCCAAATCCTACATCCGCTCCCGCTCGCGCCAGTTCGGCATCGACCCGAAAATCTGGAGCAAAATAGATATACACATCCACGTGCCCGAGGGGGCGACGCCAAAGGACGGCCCATCGGCAGGCATAGCCATGATGACCGCAATCGTCTCGGCCATGACGGAAATTCCGGTCAAGCACGATATAGCCATGACCGGCGAAATCACTCTGCGCGGCCGAGTTCTGCCAATAGGCGGGCTAAAGGAAAAACTCCTCGCCGCCGCGCGCGCAGGCATAAAAACCGCGCTCATCCCGTTCGAGAATAAAAAGGATCTTGAGGAGATTCCCGATATTGTCAAGGACAAGCTTAAAATCGTGCCGGTCAAGACCGCGGACGAGGTGCTCAAACTTGTGCTTGCCGCGCCCTTGCGCCCGCTTGCCGAAACCGGAGGGTTTTTCGAAGGGCTGCTCTCCGAAATCCGCCTCGCCCGGCCGGGCGCGACAACTAGAATATAAAAAGGAGAGGATATGTTCACTGAAAAAGGATTCGAGGAGCTGGCCCTGAAATTTGTCCCTACGCTCGAGTTCGGCACATGGGAGCACGACCGCCGCACACAGGAGCCCAACATCGACATATATCTGAAAGATGTTTTCTACGACAACCTGACCGGCGAGGAACTTGCCAAATTCTCCGACCTCCTGGCCGAAACGGACAAGGCGCTCGACTTCGACCTCCCCTTCGCGCAGATTTACACCGAGCTTGACAACACCCAGACCGCGGGACGCGTCGATCCATATATCTATATCCAGTTCAAGGACTCGGCGAACATGACGGACGATATGGTGGCCGAAACAATAGCCAGAATAAGCGGCATAGCGGACACGATGTCCGCGGCCTATCGGCAAAGCTTTATGGCCTCGCGCCGCCGCGAAGCCGACCGCCTCTCCGCCCACAGGCACAGGATGCTGCGCAGATAATTTTCACTTGCAAGATAAGCGGACGACGGATATAATCGCCCCACCTGCGGGATTAGTTTAGCGGTAAAACGCGAGCTTCCCAAGCTTGAGTCGGGGTTTCGACTACCCCATCCCGCACCAAAAAATTTGCCACCCTTGAGGTGGCATAATTTTTTGGTACAGGAGGCAATCGAAACACCGAAGAAGGGGTTTCGGTATCGAGCGAAAGGCGGACGCAAGTACGCCGGTCGCCCAAAGGGCGATGAGCGAAGATGAACGCGCAGGGCGCAGCCCGAAGCGGACACTACCCCACTTCTTCCTGCCCCTCCCCGTCGACAAAAAATATTGACAAATAAGCCAATACACGCTAATATCGCCACATGAAGAACGTAACGTTCCTTATAGACCTCGACGGCACAGTGCTTGACACGGCAATCGGAGTAATAAAAAGCATGGGCGAAATCGCCCGCCGCCTGCCGGAAATAAACCTGCGCAAAATACTTTTCCAAAGCGGCGCAAGGTTTGAAACCCTCGCCGCCAGAATTATGGAGAGCAAGGCTTTCAGCCGCGTTCCCGCCTGCCCCGGCGTCAAGGAGGCGCTCTACATGCTTGGCTCCAAGGGCAGTATCGAGTTCGTGACCGCCTCGCCTGACAGCGAAAAGGCCAAACAGAACCGCCGCGAGAATATGGAATACCTCGGCCTCGGCCGCTATACGCTCCACTTCGACAGGTTCAAGTCCGACCGCAGCGAGCTGCTCTCCTCTCTGCCCGAGGATTATATATTGCTCGACGACTCGATAACCAACTGCAACGCCGCAAGAAAGCTTGGGCGGCCAGCCGCACATATATTCTACTGGAGCCGGCAGATAATGCCCCTGATCCAAACCGGCCGTCCGGCGAAACCGGTCAAGGGCATGACAAGCTATGAACGGCTCTACGACTACGCGTACGAGTATTGCGTTTGCAAACGCCTCTGAAATATGCTAATATGCTAAGTTGATAAAGATGGGCAAGGTCATAACCATAGGAAACGAAAAAGGAGGCAGCGGCAAATCCACGCTGTCCATGCATCTTGCCGCGGCATACCTATATGCGGGCAAAAAGGTTGCGACCATAGATTTGGACGGCCGCCAGGGCACGCTTACCCACTATCTGGAAAACAGGATAAGATATATAGACGAGCGCAAGCTCGCCCTCCCCGTGCCCGAGCATTTGGTCGTGACCCCGCCGGCTCTCGCCACGAAACGCGGCACAGACGACGACCAGGCCCAGCTTGAAAGCGAGATAAAGGCGCTAAAGTCCGAATACGATATAGTGATAATCGACACGCCCGGGACGTTCAGCCACCTGTCCAATACCGGCCACAGGAACGCCGATATCCTGATGACCCCGGTCAACGATTCCCTTGTGGACTTGGACGTCCTTGCCAACCTCGACCCCGCCACGCACGAGATTCTAAGGCCGAGCCAGTACGCCGAGAATGTCAAGGCCATAGAGCAGACACGCCGCGCCGAGGGACGCGAGCCCTTGAAATGGCTTGTGCTTAGGAACCGCATTTCCCACATAGACGCAAGGAACAAACGCGACGTCGACCAGATTCTTGGGCGCCTCGCTGAAACGCTTGGCTTCAAATATATAAGCGGCATAGGCGAACGCGTGGTTTATAGAGAGATGTTTTTGAAAGGGCTTACGATTCTCGACCTGATGAAGCTTGGCACCGAGGAGATTTCCATTTCTCATATCGCCGCCAAGAACGAGATTTCGCTAATCCTGAACGAAATCGGCATGTCTATCTAGCGCCCGAACGCCCTGCGATGATAAGCGAGTCAATCTCCGCGGCGATGTTCGGTTTATAGTGCGGGTCGCTCTCGTGCGTATAGCTTCGTACCGTCTTGACCGCGATGTCGTGGTCGACTGCATTCACCGCCCGCGCGACCGCCATTTTGGTAAAGAAATCCCGCCCGTGCAGGCTTTGCAAAACGGTATGAAGCGTGAACTCGCTCCCAATCCTAAGCTTCTCGGCGGCCGTCGCCTCGAAATACCCCTCCGGCAGCAATAGTTCCGCAAGCGCGAATACCTTGGGCGAAAAATGCGTGTCGGCGGGCGTCAACATCCCGATGAAAAAGTCGAGGTTCAACCCGGGGACAAACTGCATTACCGCGCGCCCAAGCTCGCTCATGTCGGAAAAGTGCCGCCCCTCCTTGATGAATACGACAAGCACCTCGCTCACAAGCGCCGCGCGGAAGCCGAACTTGGGCGTAATCGCCCCCTTTTTATCAAGGTACCCCTCCGGAAGCAGGGGTATGATTGCCGCGCGTATTGCCGGGACATAATGCTTGGTGTTCATGCTGATTTTGTTCGAGAACGTCGCCGCCGAAATCGAGGGATTCTCGGCACAAAGCGCGGTCTTGAGGGCGTTTATGTTGGGAAACTTCCGCCCTTCCTCGGCCATTTTTTCAAGCGCCTGAAGTATTATCAGATTCGTGTCGTAATAATCGCTTCTGACCTTGTAAGTTCTCATAATCGACAAAATACCCCCCCCCGTGTATTTTTGTCAATAAAAAATTTAAGGTAAGAAAAAGCGCCCTCCTGTTGCTGGGCGGGCGCGGCCCCACTTTGGAAGTCCAAGATTCCCAAAGAATCTACGCGCTTTCCGGCTTAGGCAGCCAGGGCAAGCGCAGGACGATTGTCATTAGCATTCGTTCTTTTTAACCCGTTCGCTCGAAAGCAGGGCGGAATAATACCCTGATGCACGCCTATCCTTTATTGCACCCGTCGAAGCTGTTCATCCCCGTAAATGGTGGAGATGTCGGGAATCGCACCCGAGTCCGAAATGCCTATTCCAATATGCATTTAGCATCATAGCCGTTGCCGGCAGGAACTATTATAGTACAAAGTTCGACGGCTGTCAACCGGAAATTTCCCCTTGACGCCACCGCCGCAATCCTATAATCTGCCCTCAGAGGGAAAATTGAGGAAGCTGCTGCTCATAATCGCCGTAATAATAAGCGTCGCAGGCATACGCGCGCAGACGCCGGTAAAAACCGCTTTCACATGCTATTCCTGCGCCGGAGGAAGCTACTGCCCCGCAAACTCGTCCGCACCGCACCCCTGCCCCGCAGGTTTCTATTGCCCCGCCAGAAGCGGCAATAGGATAGTCTGCGCCCGGGGCGAATACTGCCCCGCCGGAACCCAGCAGAGCCACCCTTGCCCCGCCGGTTCATATTGCACCACCACCTCGCAGATAGCCGAATGCGACCCCGGCGACTATTGCCCTAAACGAAGCACGGCCAAGGAAAGGTGCCCTGCCGGCTCCTATTGCGCCACCCCGGCCGAAATCGCCCAGTGCGCGCCCGGCGATTCGTGCCCCGAGGGTTCGACCGAGAAAAGCCAGTGCCCGCGCGGATATTATTGTACCGCGATGGAGGCGGTTCCGGTTGAATGCACAGTGCCCAAGTCCTGCCCCGCCGGGTCAAGCGCCAACGGCTGCACAAGCGGAATGGCGTTCATCCCTGACGGAATCGAGGACGACTGGCCCACCTCGGGAGAGTGCAAAACCGCCCTGCCCGTACCCGGCGACCACGAAATTACAGCCGCAAGCGGCACCCTTGAACCCGGCTGGTACAGGATAACGCTGCGCTCCGGCCCGGGCGAAGCGGAATCCGCCTCCTGTCCCGCGCACGAGCACACGTGGGAAGAAAAGACTTTCACAGAATGCCAGGCAGACCCGGACGAATTCGAATGCGGGCTTGAAATCGAGGTTGGTACTTTCGGCACAAGCGCCGCCTGCGCCGCCGAATGCAAAATCGACGCCTACGACGACTTCGGCCTATGCGCGGCCAAGGGCAACTCGCACATCTGCGAAAATGACAATACCGAATACTCGAACGAGACATCCTGCCTGCTCAATTGCAAAACCGACGCACAGTACCAAAACGGCAACTGCACGCCAAGCGGGGGCGAATACTCCTGCAGCCTTTCGGAAATTTCGGACACGTTCGACACTTTGGGCGCCTGCGACTCCTCCTGCCAGAAAGAGGAAACAACGACCACTCCGGGCAACTGCACGCCAAGCGGCGGCGAGTATTCATGCAGCCTCGCAGACATTTCGGACACGTTCAACACCTCGGACGCGTGCACATCCGCCTGCCAGACCGAGGAGGAAGTGACCACCGAGGGAACCTGTGCCCCCGACGCGGACGAGGAGGATAAATTCGCCTGCAACCTCGAAACGGTCGATTCGCTATTCGACGACGAGGATTCCTGCACCTCCGCATGCCGTATAACCGAAACCAATACCACCCCGGGCTCCTGCACGCAGGCAAACATCGAATACTCCTGCGACATCCAAGGCATAGGCGAAACATTCGACACCGACGCGGCCTGCACCTCCGCATGCCAAACCACAAGCACCGATACCACAACCGGCACCTGCACGCAGTCGAACGTCGAATACTCCTGCGACATCCCGGGTGTCTCGGGCACATTCCAAACCGGAGAGTCCTGCACCACTGCATGCAAGGAGGAAACCTCGCCAAGCCAGCAGTTCGAGTGCGCCCCGGCCTACACATGCGACATCCCGGAAATATCCGGCTCGTTCAAGGGCGAGTCCGCCTGCGAAACCGCCTGCTTCCAACAGGTGCCCGAGGAACAGGGAAACTGCACCAAGCGCGACACGACCTACACTTGCCCCGTCACGAACCAGGGCGAGTATCTGGACAAGCCCATGTGCGACGCCGCTTGTTTCACGACTGCCGAGACAAGCGCCCAGCACGCCGAATACGCCTGCCCCACGCCCCAACCGGGCGGCAATGGCACCGAACTTGTCTATGTGCTTAGACTGACCGAACACGCTGCCTACCAAATCGACACCTCCGGCCCGGACAAAAAGATAACAATCGCGGGCGTAGTGTACGAGGCTCCCGCCGGAGCCGACGGCGAACCAACGGCCGATTGGATAAACGACGATACAAGCGCCGGCCCTCCGTTCGGCACGTGCGAGTGTGGAGGCTCCCCGGGCGCGAACGCAACGCCAAGCCGCCCGTCCAACAGCTCCAATATCGACAACCTTACCGGCACCGGCGCCAAGCTCACGTTCATCGGGTATTGACTTCGGACTGAATCGGCACTATAATATAAACATGGGAAAAATTTCGGAAGCCTTTGCCAATTTCATTACAGACGATAGCCATCGGGCAATCGCAAGCATAGCGGCCCAGAACGCGCATTGGGCGGTGGGCGGCGCGGCCGTCCCCGGCGGTATGGGTCTTTCCGGCCTGCTTGCCATGGACACGACGGATAAGGCCGGCAAAAAGCTGGTCGAGTTCAAGCTTATGAACGACCTCGAAAAGGCGTGGGACATCGCACTCGGATACGAGTATCTGAAAGACGAGGAGGCCTACAAGAAAATCCGCGCCAAAAATTGGAACATCGTCCACGGCATCGGCCCGCAAACGAACAGCATGCGCGATAGGTACAAGCTAAAGCCGTCCGACCTTAAACGCCCCAATACAAGATAGTTATTTGCTTATCTTGCCCGAGTCAACGCGCCCGTTGACCCGCCCCGTAAAGACATATTTCTCGCCCCGCTTGAACGAAAACCCCTCGCCGATAATCTGGCCGAAATCCGTGGTCGCGACGACCGGCGACGCGCCGTAGATTTCCGAGGTCGCGACATCCACGTTCGCCTCCTCGGTCGTCATCTTGCTGCCCGCGTCGTCCGAGATTCGCACCGACCCGCGCATTTCGAAAAGCTTTTTGTCCTTGAAAAACTTGCCCGCCCGCGCGGAAATGTCTATGCGGCTCGCATCCTTGAGAGTGATGTTTCCCTCGATTCGCGTGAACTCCACCACCGGCGCCGCCTTGGCCTCGAACCCGGTCTTCATGTTCGCGGAAAAGACCGCGCCGTCGTCCCCCTGCCCGCGAAAGCTGCCCTCCTCCATGGTAAAGGAAATGTCCGCCACGCCAGTAATTTTCGGAATGGAAACCTTGACCCGCACGCGCGAGGCGAACCGCGGCAGCACAAGCGCGATTCCGACGAACAGCGCCGCCACGCTCGGCAATAGGATTTTAAGGAGGAACACCGCCCGCGAATGCCCCGCAAGCTGACGGTATGCTTTGCGTATCCGCCGCACGGCAAGCGATGCCTCGTGCTTCACGAACGAAATCATATAATGCCGGCCCGCATAAGGTCGTGGAACGAAATGATTCCGGCCGGCCGCCTCGCCGCGTCAATCACGAACAGGACCTGAATCTTCCGCTCGTTCATAAGGCGCGTCGCCTCGGTCGCAAGCGTCCCCTCCTGGATTGAAATCGGCGAGGAGTTCATCACATCGCCAAGCTTCTTGTCCATAAACTCGACCCGGTTTCTAAGCAGGCGGCGCAAATCGCCGTCAGTCAGAACGCCCGCGAAACGCCCGTCTGAATCGACCGCCGCGACACAGCCGAACCGCACCGGCCGGCTCATACACTCGAACACGTCATCCATGCTCGCGGCAAGCGGAAGCAGAGGCACATCGCCTCCGACATGCATTATTTTATCGACTTTCAAAAGCGACTTGCCAAGCGCGCCGTGCGGGTGCCAGTTGTGGTACCTGTCGGACGTCAGGCCCGATAGCTGCTCGAGCGCGACCACGAACGCATTCGCCATCGCCGAAATCAACACGATAGAGGCGGTCGGAGCCTTGCCAATTATGCAGTCCTCCGCCACCGCCGGAATGGGAACAATGATGTCCGCCGCCCGCCCAAGCGTCGATTCCGGCACCGAGCATATGGCGATAATCTTCACCCCGAACCGCTTCGCATAGTCGATGATGTTGAATAGCTCGGATGACTCGCCCGAGTTGGAAATCATGATGATGCAGTCGTCCTCGGTTATGACGCCCATGTCGCCGTGGCTGGCCTCGGCCGGGTGCAGGTAAATCGAACGGATTCCGGTCGAGGATAACGTCGCAGCAAGCCGGTGCGCGATGTATCCCCCCTTGCCCATGCCCGTGACGATGACGTCGCCCTTTAGCTCTTCGGATATGTATTTGACAGCCTCGGCGAACCCGTCGGGAAAGTTGTCGCGCAGGATTTGCAGGGCGAACGCCTCGCTAGAAATCACACCCTCGCCAATGGCTTTGATGTCGGATAGTTCCATTTTTGCACCTCATAAAAACTGTAAAAGTTCGGCGGCTTTATTACTCCACTATCGAGAATTCGACCGTATTGTCGGACTTGCCCGCCTCGTCCTCGAGGGTCAGTATCATTATGCTGCTCGCCGGCACGTCCCTGTCCATAAGCGCCTTGCGCGCATTCAGGAGCCGCGCAAAACTCGCGTTGCGCCCACCCTCTTTGGTGTAATATGCGATAGCTTTTATGGTGTATTCCGGCAAAGCTTTGGCTTTCTCCGCGAACGCGGCAAGCGACTTGACCTGCGATTCGTCAAGCTCTTCTACCGCCGCCGCGAACTTCAGGATAACGGGCGATACAGACTTTGCACTCGGCGCGGGCGAGGGTTTTATAGGCTTCGGCGCCGCGGCCTCCTCGTGTCTGGGAACCGCAATCCCCTCGGGCTTCGGCGCAGTGGGTAGTGGCTCGACCGTAGGCATGGGCATAGGCTTTATATGGCTCATGTCAGAGATTACGGCGGGCAAATCCTCGTACTCCAGCTCCGGCTCAGCAGGCTTGACCGGTGCCGCTTCCTTGACGGCTTCACGCCGAGACGCAGGGGCGACAGGCGCACCCGCCCCGTCCTTGACACCGCCCGCACGGAAATTTACGCCCGGACTCGGGTTGGCAAGCCTGACCGGAACCATAAGCTTTTCCGCCCTCGCCGCGACTCCTATGAATAGCAAAAATGCAAATATCGCCTTTTTCATTTGCTCCCTCGATGTTGGTCTTTCAATGATAAATCTTTAAGCCCGGGTTGTAAATAGTTATTTTCCACAAGCACGCGCGCCGCGCCGAATACGTCCGAGGCCGCCGCGCCATCAACGTCCTGCGCCGATATTGCGCCCCCGGCCTCCTTGACAATTAACGCGCCAGCAGCAAGGTCGAAGACCGAGGTCTCGAGCGCGACATACCCGTCGGCCGACCCGCTTGCCACATACGCGCACGAAAGCGAGGCACAGCCAAGCTCGCGCCCGCCCTCGCCAAGCAGGAACGGCTCCTCCGCCCTGCGCGAAACCCGTATGCGCCGCTTCATCCGCGCCTCCGCAACGAACGCGCCGTCGCCCCTGCTCGCAAAAAAGGTCTTGTCGAGTAGCGGGCTATATACGACCGCCGCCGCAATGTACTTTTGCTCTTGCAAAGCGATTGTGATTGCGAACAGCGGCAACCCGCGCGCGAAGTTCGAAAACCCGTCGATTGGATTCACGATGAACCGGTGCGATATGTCCGCGCCCGCAATGGTCTGTGAAGGAGTCATTATACCGAACTTCGGCCGCGCGGCAAGCAGGGCCTCGACCACGGTTTTCTCGATTTTCGCCCGACCGTTCTCGGCAAAACGGAGCCCTTGGTCGCGCGAGGACTGGAGCTGCTCAATCTCGCCGAAGTCGCGTATCGCGAACCTCTCCGCCCCCGCCGCTGCGCCAGTCATGACCACCAGGTCGGATGATATGTTGCCCAAGTCCATTTTGGCTCCTATTTACGATTAGGGGGATTATAGAGGCGCAAGCGCCGGGTGTCAAGGAGTATTGCCCAGCCGCCGCCAATCGACCATGCCCGCCATTTTGGGAAAGTTTTTGTCAAGCACAGCATACTGCACGTTCGCCTTGTCTCGCACCACCACGAACCGCGCCGCATCCGCCTCCGAAAGCTTCTGCGTCGGCGGCAGTTTCACGGTCAAAGGGTTGACGTGCGAGCCGTCCTTTATAATCTCATAGTGCAAATGCGGACCCGTAGAAAGCCCCGTGTTCCCAACATAGCCCACGACCTGCCCCTGCTGCACGCGCGAACCAACGCCGATACCCGATTTGAACGAGCTCATGTGCCCGTACGCGGTGGAATAAGTCGCGTTGTGCCTGATTTTGATGTAGTTCCCATACCCCTGCTTCCACCCGCGGAAAACCACGGTACCCGCGCCGCCCGCGGGAATAGGCGTGCCCGACGGAGCCGCGAAATCCACCCCCTGGTGCGCACGCGAATAGCCAAGCACTGGGTGCTTGCGCCAGCCGTACTTGGACGAAATCCGCGCCCCGTTTATAGGAGTTTTCTTGAGCGTTTTGCTGGCCGACTTGCCGTTCTCGTCGAAGTATTGGGCAGACCCGTTCGCCCCCTCGAACCGGTAAAGCTTGAACTCCCCCTTGCGCGAATTCAGGAACAACGAGGCATACACAAGGTCGCCGCTGCCAAGATATTCGCCCTTGGCGCTGTGGCGTTCCTGGTACATCACGCTGAACGTGTCGCCGGGATAGATGTCCCGCTCGAAATCAACGTCGAAGGAAAATATTTCATAGAATTTGTCGATTATGTTATAAGGAATCCCGGCACGCGTCGCAACTTCGATAAGGCTCTCGCCCTTGGTGATTTCGCCCTCCTTGCGCACAAGCTCGGCCTGCGACTCGACATGGATTTCCGAGGCGGCAAATCCTCCCTCGCCCCGCGCCGCAACTATTTTATAAATAGGAGAACGCTCGATTTCAAGACGCACAAGCTCCGCCCGGTCGTTTATAAGCGGCCGGTATTTGACGAAAATCTTGTCCTGCCCGGGCTTGAGCTCGTTGGGCTTGATAAGGCCGACAAGCGCCTTCGAAACCTCCAACACCTCGGCGTAATCTATGCCCAAAGGGGTAAGGAGCGAGGCGAACGAGTCGCCCTTTGCAATGGCAAGCTCCGCCGTCGCATTCTTGCCCACAAGGTCATCCAAAAGCGAAGCCAGAGCGAACGACGGCCGCGCCTGTATCGGCGACCCCGCCTCGGCCGGCTCATAGTGCCCGTCGCTTGGCCCAGAAAACCCGAGCGCAAACGAAAACAGGCAGAAAACCGCCGCCACAAGTGCGAGCGCTCTGTGCGCCCCTATGCGTTTCTTTGTTGGCATGACCAAATGATTATAATATATTTTCAAGGCCTTTTCAACTCATAAATAATCATAGCGAAAGCGCGCCGCCATGTCCATAAAGCCCGGCACAACCTCGTACACCGACCACCCGCACTTGGCGTCGAAATAGGTTTTAAGCGACATGAACATCTTGAACCTGTCAAGCCCCGCCTCAAGCCGCCCATACCGAAACATCGAATCTATCGCCCGCTGCTCGAGCGTAACATAGCACTCTTTAAGCGCTATCCCGTCCGCAAGCTGGACAAGACGGTCATAGTCGTCATACTCGATAGAGGCGAGGAATCCCGACACAAGCTCCCGCACCTCGGCTGGCGCGTCCGGCTCGGAAACGGTGGAAAGATCGCCTTGGTCGAGATACCCGTGCGTAATACAGTACCGCGCCCACTCCGGCCTGCCGCGGGACATAAGGAAGCGGAACCCCAAAACCTCGTGCCAAAACAGCGGCGCACCCCTGCCGTTCCCGCGCGGGTCAAACCGCCCGCAGTCATGCAGAAGCGTCGCGCAGTACGCACGCGTCCCGTCCATTCCCGCAAGCCCGGCCACCGCCCTCGCGAATTCTGCGGCATAGCGCGAATGCTCAGCCCAGCCGGTCGTGCAACCCGCCTCCGCGCACATCCGCACAGCTTCGGTTAGCAGTTTTTCAGCATCACGTTCCATATCTGGAAAATTGTACTATTGCATTTGCCTCTTGTAAATGGTAAATTATCCCCGGAGGTTTCGATGGACGACATAAAGGATATTCTCGGGGTGATAAGGGCTTGCCCGACCGTCCAGCTTGCGACATTCGCGCTTGACGGCTTTCCCGAAACCCGCACGGTTATGAACGCCATGAATAGCGACGCCGAGGGCTTCCCCCTGCACTTCCTGACCTCGACAAGCTCGCATAAAATCGAGCAGTTGCGAAAAAACCCGCATTGCTGCTTGTACTTTTTGGACATTGCGACCCGCCACGCCGCGACACTTTTCGGAACGATAAGCGAGATTTCCGACCCAGCGCGCAAAGTTGCCTCCTGGCGCCCCGACTGGACAGGCTTTGGATACGGAGGCCCCTCCGACCCCGAATACGACCTGCTCGAATTCTCGGCCGCGAAATACAAGTTCTACATAGGAAAAACCGAACACACAGGAGATATAAATGTTTGATATAAAAGACTTTCCGCTTCCATTCGAATACGACGCGCTCGCACCGCACATGTCGGCCCAAACCCTGACCTTCCACCATGACAAGCATTTGGGAGCATACATAAATAATCTGAACGCGCTCCTGCCCGGCTCGAAGTACGAGAAGATGTCGCTTGAGGAAATAATCGCCGCCTCCGCCAAGGATTCCGCCGCGCCCAAGGTCTTCAACAACGCCGCGCAAATCTTCAACCACGACTTTTTCTTCAAGTGCTTGAAAAAGGACAGCGCCGCGCCCGTTCCCGAGGCGGTAAAGCCCCTGCTGGCCGAGTTCAAGGCGGCGGCAACGGCAGTATTCGGAAGCGGCTGGACTTGGCTCGCCTTGGACGGCAAGGAGCTGAAAGTCGTGGCGACGCCCAACGCCGACACACCGCTCGCCCACGGTTTAAGGCCAGTTCTGACAATTGACGTGTGGGAGCACGCATACTATTTGGATTACCAAAACCGCCGCCCCGACTTCATCGACGCGTTCCTGAACCATTTGGTGAATTGGGAATTCGTTGCCGGCAATTTATAGCTTGCATTTCGCGAATTCCGATGTATTATAGCCCCGTTCTATGGGCGCGTAGCTCAGTTGGTAGAGCAACTGACTCTTAATCAGTGGGTCGGGAGTTCGAGCCTCCCCGCGCCCACCAAAATTTTTCAAAAGGACAATTCTCCCTTGCAATTTTCCACACAAGCATATATGCTGAGTCCAGCAGTGCCGGAGAGCTTTGGTCGGACGCGCATTATCACGGATAATAGAAAGCTCAATCTTCGGTATTAGTAATGCGCAAAGCGTCCGCCCACCTATGCAATAATCAACATGAATAAACAAGGAGAAAAGTATGATAACACAGACTACTTTATGTATAGAATACGCCCACCGCTTTTTGGAACACACGGGCGAGGCGCAGTACCTGCACGGCCACCACGGCGAGCTTACCGTCGAGGTGGAGGGCACACCGGACGAACGCGGCTTCATTGTTCCGGTCGGCGAAATCAAGAAAATCCTGTGGGATTACATGCGCAACTTCGACCACGCGCTCTTGCTTCAAGACACCGACCCGCTGCTTCCGGTTGTCCTCGCCATATATGAGAAGCAGGGAATCTTGCACGGCGCGCCTGACAATACGAACACGGGCGTGAAGTTCAAGTCCGAATTCGCAGAGGTCATGCCCGAATGCCGTCTCGTCATAACCAAGAAAATCACGACCGTCGAGAACATGCTCGAGATTTTCTACGCATATCTCAAGGACAGGCTCAACATCAAACGCATGCGCTTCCAGTCCAAGGACGATGTGGTGGCGGTGTTGGAAGTGAAATAGCTCCTTCCTCCGCAAAGGTATGAAAAAGCCCCGCCACTGAGGAAGGCGGGGCCTTTTTTTCCGCTTCTTCCGAGGAGCGCGGAAATCCTTGGAACTACACCTTGAGCTCGTAGAGCGAGGCGAAGCAGCCAGCACCGCCGGACTTGCCCGCAGCCTCTTGCCCCGGTGTGTTGTTCACTATTGCGGCATCGCCGTTTTTAAGCTCGTACTCGTCGGACTTTATGCCGGTGCCTACGTCTATGCGGCCAGTATCGCTCTTGTCCAGAGTGTACTTGGTCTCGCTGGAAACCGCGAACACCTGGCTGTTCCAGTCGGAATCCGAGCACCACCCCTCCATCTTGTAGATTCCGGCGGGCACTTTCTTGGATACCTCCTTGGCCTCCGATGTGTCGAGAAGCTTCCACTTGGGTTCCTCGCCGACGCACGCCTCGGCCTCTCCATAGGACAGGAACTTGTTCATGGAAAGGCAGGCGTCGCGGATAGAACCTCTGTGCTCGCCTTCGGCTTTGGCCAGCAGACGGTCCTTCTCCGCTTCGGCCTTCTCGAAGAACGCCTCGTCAAGCCCTTCGCGCTTCAGCTTGGCAGCGTCGCGCTCCGCCTGAAGCCCGGCGATGTGGGCAAGCCTGTCCGCCTCGGCCTGGTTTTCCGCCTCCTGCTCGAGAGCGTCCCTGTCGTTCTTGGCCTGGGCGATGTCGGACTTCAGCTTGTCGATCTGGACAAGCGCGTCCGCAGTGTCGGCGGCCTTGTCGGTCTTGGCTTTGGTGATGAGGATTCTGGCTTTCTCCATGAATACCGCGGTGTCGATGTCAAGCTGATCCGCGGCGTCGCGCGCTTTCTGCTCTTCCTTGACGCTCGACAGCTGGAACTTGGCTATCGAGGCGTTCGTGGCGGAAACGTCGGTCGCCGGGTCGGTGGCAAGCAGGGCCGCGGCCTCGGTATAGGCCTGGGATGCTTCGCCGCTGAACCCGTCGGCGGCATCGGCCGCTTCCTCTATCTTGTCGGCGGTCGCATCGGCAGTGTCGTATGCGGCCTGCAAAATCTCCTTGTCCTTCTCGGTAAGGAATTGCTGGGAAAGCATGGGGCCAAGCCCGTCGACGCTCTTGCGCGCGTTGTCGGCATAGGCCCTTGTACGCTCGACCGAGGCTTCGATTGCCTCAAGCTCGGTCAAGGTGCTTGTCGTAGCGGCGGCGGCTTCGACACCCGCCGCTCCTGCACGACCCCCGTCGGCGGAACGTGCGGCGCCACGGCCACCTGCCCGGGCGGTTCCCGCTGCCCTCGCTCCGCGCCCGGTCGAGGCTGCGCGGGCCGAACCGCCCCTGCCCCTGGTCGTTGCGGCGGCGCGGGCCGAACCGCCCCTGCCCTTCGCAGAGCTTGCTGCGCGCGCGGGCTGTTTCTTTGTGCTCTTTTGCGGAGCCGCGTCGATGGCCGAAGCCGCGACAAGCGCACCCGCGAAAAGTATTGCTGATAGTTTATTCATTTCATTCTCTCCTTTACATGCGTTTCAGGGTTACCCAGCCGGGCATTCCGCCGTTGCCGCTGCCCGAGCCGCCTTTGGCGCCCAGGCCGGAACCATACAGAACTTGGGCCACGGGGCCGGTCGCCTCGCCGGACTTCATCTCTTTAAGCGAGCCATCCGAGGGAACGCTTGAAACAGCCTCGACTATGCCCTGTGTGATGCCTTCGGTCGCCAAACCGGCGATAGCTCCTCCGGCTGCTCCAATTCCAGCAGTTATGGCAACGTTGGCGGCAACAATTGCACCGGTACCAGAAATAACACCCCAACCGCCGGCGCTTGCAAGACCTAATACCCCAATACCGGCAGGAGCGAATAGAACGGTTGCGGCGACGCCCGCGACTGCAACCAAAGGAGTGATTATGTCGGTCCAGCTGAATCCATTTCCGCCGCCACCTCCGCCGCCATAGGCGCCGAATCCGCCGAAGCCCTCGATCTCGGTTCCGTCGGCAAGCGTAAGCCCGAACGCCGAATATCCGCCGCCCGCGCCGCTTCCGCCTTTGCCGAAGCATCCGGCGTTGCTGCCTCCGCCGCCCGCTGCGCCAAGCGTGCGGGTGTATTTATATTTGAGCGGGTTCTTCAGGTCTTTCTTGCCGTCCTCGCCGATTCTATAGGTCGGCAGGCTGAACCACACGCGGGAAATGTCCGCGCGTCCGCCCGAGGCGCCGTCGCGCTTGGTCCATGCGCATTTATAGCGCCCGCCTCCGCCTCCTCCTCCGCCTGATACTTCAAGATAATAGAGTCCGCCAACAATCTCGCCCGTGCTGCCAAGCTCGATTGGCCCGGTCGGCATCGAGCTTTCGACTTTCGCGATAAGCGCTTCGATTTCCTTGTTGCGCTTGTCGGCAAGCTCGTCCGCCGCGGCGTCCTCCTTGCGATAGTCGAAGTCCTTGACCTGGTTCTCGCGCCCGATTTCTATGGTTTCCATCTGGGTTTTAAGGTCGCGGTACTTCGCCGACTGTTTCAAGGGGTCTTTCTCCTCGGAATCTTTGGCGTATGTCGGAATGGCTACAAGCTGCCTGTCGAGCTTCGCAAGCTGGGTGCTGTAGTCGTCCAGAACCGCGGCAAGCGACTTCGCCCTCGCGCTCGGCGTCGCGGCCATATAGGCATCGTATGCCGTGCGGAAGTCGGCGTACCCGTCCGCCTCTCCAGTGGGCGTAAGCTTTGCGGGCGGAGTGTATTTGACCCCGGTTTCATCCTCGAACAGCTCGTACATCCCGGCTATGCCCTCGATTTTAAGCGTTTCCGCGTCAAGCTCTTTCTGAACCTTGTCGACTTCCGCCTGATTCTTGCCGTCCTTGGCTGCCTGCATCTGGGAGCGCAGTTCGCCTAGCCTTCCCCCTGTCCTCTCGCCGGTAAGCTCGTCTTCTTCTCCTGCAAGGTTGGTAAGATGGGTAGAGAGTTTGTCCCTCTCGGCCGCGGCCTTGTCTGCGTCTTTGGTAAGCGATTCGGCCTCAACGTACATCTCGATGTCCGCACGCGCCTTGGCAAGTGCAGCCTGAAGCTTGGCGGCTTTGTCTTCCGCCGTGGATGTCGACACCGCCGCGGTCGCTACACCCGGAGCTCCGGCCAAGGGTATGGCCTCCTCGGTTTGAGCAGCACCCCTGCCCGCCCCGCGCGAGGCGCCCCTTGTAGCGCTGCCGCCGCGCGTTCCTGCCGCCCGGGCCGAGCCAGCGCCCTTGCCCTTGACCGCAGCGCGCGCAGATTTGGCGCCACCCTTTGCCGAGCTTGCCGCCCGCGCCGGTTGTTTTTTGTTGTTGTTCTTTTTGGGCGGAGGCGCCGAAACGACCGAAGTCGCCGCGACGATAAGCCCTAAAAGCAATGCAAGTTGTTTTTTCATTTTTTCTCCTTCCTTCCATCCGCCGATTCGGAAAACCTCTCAATAAACGGACGAATATTTGAAACGGTTCCTAGGAATAAAAATGTTGCGGGAAATTCCGCCCGGAATAAGGAAATTTTTTGCCCACAAGTAGTTGAATTTACTTGCTTACCCCCCCCCTATATTGCTTTTGGCAGTATTTTTCCTATTGAATTGTTTTCAGATTGTGATATATTTTCAATTAAACGTCCGTTTAATTTTATGCTATCATTATAGTTGCAGACCAAGGGAACATCTGGTAGGAGAATAGAATGATAGTGGCCTATGAGCGCATATCCAAGAATACCGAGCACCTCGAAAACCAGAGGCACCTCATAATGCGCTATACCGCCGAGAACAGCATAATTATAGACAAGTGGGTATCCGAGGTCAAATGCGGCGCCGCCCCGCTCGAGGGCAGACGCCTGAACCAGGTCCTGCGGCGCATAAAGCGGGACGACATAAAGCTTATCGTCGTGGCCGAACTCTCCCGCCTCGGCCGCTCGCTATACCAGGTCATGGGCATAATCGACAAGGTGCTCTCCTCCGGCTGTGCCCTGTGGATAGCCAAGGAAGACCACAAGCTCGACACCGGCACAATCTCCCAGATGCAGTGCTTTGCATGGAGCCTGTCCGCACAGATAGAGCGCGAGCTTATCTCCTCGCGCACCAAGGCCGCCCTCGCAAGATTGAAGGCCGAGGGCAAAAAGCTTGGCCGGCCCGTTGGCTCGCGCACGGCGTTCCGGCGCCTCGACGGCAAGCGCGAGCATATCCTCTCCCTGCTCTCCGGCGGCATGGCGAAATCCACACTCGCCAAACGGCTAAGGATAAGCGTCCCGACCCTCTATCGCTTTCTCTCTGAATATGAACATGCGTGAATAAGAATCTTGCATTTTTATTTATAATTTTCTATTGTAATTCTTACTCTCAAAAGCTATAATATATTTGTACCTAAATAGGTACGGGGCTAATTTGTAAGGCCCTCTTGTTTGCAGTGCGATGTGCACTGAGATTCACATCCCCAATACTTGGGGAGGCTTCGGTGTATGTTCAAGGGATTTATCCCTAAAGACTGGAGCGAGTCTTTCAAACAAGAGATTCTTACAAACTCCCCGACTTTTTTAGGTGCCAACTTAAACTTAAAAAAGGAGTAATCATGAAAAAAGTATTATCAACCTGTTTATTGGCCTTGACGCTTTCGTCAGGCGCAGGCGCGGCCGTGAACTGCCGCAATACAACCAGTACAAAAAAATTGGAGGGCCAGCTGAACCAGTTTACCAAAATTTGCGGGGTGATTGTCGATCATGATTATGCTGGCAAATATGTGCCGGATACCGTAATCGGATGCATATACGATGTCCTGAAACCATGCCATGTCAAGGGCAGGAACATAAATATGGTTTACGATTGGATGATTGGAACCGGAGGCACTTCTTGGAGCGGTCCGGTCGACAGCACATGCGTGGACAAATTGTATACGACTTCCAAAGTTGCGGATGCCATAGTGAATTGCGGCAAGAAAAAATAACGCGGCATGGATAAAGGAAAACGCTCTGTAGCCACATTTAGGTGGGCAGAGCGTTTTCTATTGAATTGTTTTCATATTGTGATATATTTTCAAGAACGTCCATTTGATTTTATGCTGTCATTACGGGAAGGCGCAGGGACAAGCTTGAAAGGAAATTTTCAAAATGCAGTCTTACTCGATAACCGACGTCCTCGGCTTCTCCCTGATAGTGGCGCTCTGCCTCGCCATCGACCTGTTCGCGCACAAGAGGGACAAGGAGCCATCCGCGAAATCCGCCGCCGCCTGGACCCTGTTCTGGATAGCGGTGTCGCTCGCGTTCGCTATGTATATAAGGCACACCCGCGGCGCGCCTGACGCCTACGCATTCCTTGCCGGATACGTGCTTGAAAAGACCCTCTCAATAGATAATATATTCGTCATCATGGCCATATTCGCAAGCTTCGATATACCGGCAAAGCTCCAACATAGAGTCTTGTACTACGGAATATTGGGCGCGCTGGTACTAAGGCTTGTGTTCGTCGCAGCAGGAGGAGCGTTCGTAGAGGCCATGGGCGGCACCGCGCTCGCCGTCTTCGGCCTGTTCATACTCTGGTCGGCGGTAAAGATGATGGAGGCCGCCGGAATCTGGTTCCTCGCCTGGTCGGTGTTCAAGAAAGAGCAAAAACCGCAGGAGCAGGACTTCAAGAACCACTGGTCGCAAAGGTTTTTCAAACGCCTGTTCCCCATAACGCCGAAACTTGAAGGACATAGGTTCTTCATAGGCAAGGCCGCGACACCACTGTTTTTGTGCCTGCTTACGATAGAGTTCGCGGACATTATGTTCGCCTTCGACAGCATTCCGGCCGTCATAGCCGTAACCGAAAAGCCGTTCCTGATATACACAAGCAACGTCTTCGCGATATTGGGCATGAGGTCGCTGTACTTCTGCCTTGCCGCGGCCAAACGCTCGCTTGTCCATTTGGAAAAGGCGGTCGTGGCGATACTGTTTTTCATAGGCTTGAAAATGCTTGCCGAAGTGTTCTTCAAGGCTCACGTTTCGCCGGGCGCCTCGCTTGCCGTGATATTTTCCATGGTCGCCGCGGGTGTCGCCGCCTCGCTCATCTGGCCGGGAAAGAAAAGCGAAAATGCCTAGCGCCCGCCACGCTCGGAAATTACGCGCGCCTGACGCTTGAGGGCAAGCACCGCCTCCGCGACCTTGACGGAATCGCTCTCGTCCTCCGGACGCGCGGCAAGCGCCTCTATAATCGCGTCCGGATTGTGGGTCAAGAGGAGTATCTGCTCCTCAAGCAGAAGCTTGTTCACGACGCTTTTCTCGTTCCCTTTTGAATAGCCTGGCATGCCTTGCAGCCTTTTGCCAATCTCGACCACGCTGCCGTCCGCGCGCCTGTTGTAAAGCTGCCCTCCGACTGCCCGCGGCTTGGAGAAAAGGTCGTCCTTATAGATGACCAAATCGCCGGCCGCAAGCGAAAGCGGGGAACGCCGCCCGATGGTCTTTCCGTCCTCAAGAACGATTGCCGCCGGCGCCACGGACTTGACATAACTCTCGCGGTCTGCTTCGTGCATGCTTACATTCGCGATAGGCAGGACGAAAGCCTCTATAATTCCGCCTACTATCGCTACTAAGACGATGGTCTCTAGGTTGTGGTTGAAAAACTTCACTATCCCTTCGCCCGCCTCGCCAAGTTTGGCAAGCACGGGATTGAGCCTCTTTTTCTTGGGCAGGAATTCGCCCAGCCTCTCGGCCATAGGGCGCGACTGCTCGGCAAGCGCGAACTGCGAAAGCTTTATGTCCGCGCCGTCCCTGTACCCCTGGAACTTGTTCCAATGGTCGGCATGCGCGTCAAGCTTTTTCGATATGACGGAAAGTCGCCCTATGGCCTCCTTCACCGCCTCCCTGTTCTTGCCCCCCCCCGCAAGTAGTTGCGGCAGACGCGAGGCTATCTGCACCGCCTCGGACTTTTCGGAATCGGAGAGGACGGGCTTCCCGTCCGCATCACACACGCCGAGCACGTCGCCGAAGTCGTCTATCGTCCGCTCTATCGAGACTTTTTTAATTATCTTTTTCATCTTGTCTTCCTTGCGTTCAAGGCCGCCCTGCGTGCCTTTTCAACATCGCCGAATTTATGCTCGTCCCAGATATTATCGACCACGTACCGCCCGCCGTTGCCGATGTGCAGTCCAAGCGTCTTGTTGACATAGCTTTTCCCGCGCCCGGTCATGAATTCGGCATAAGTTGTCGCGTCCTTGAACAGCTCGGCGACCTGGGCGAACCCGACCGTCGCCTCCTGTGTGAACATAAGTGTGCGCCCGGACTCTTCAAGCCGTCGCCTCTCCTCGTTGACGGAAATGCCGTCGGTCGTGGCCAAAAAGGCAATCCTCGCCGCAAGACGATTCGCACGCGCCAAGCGAAGCTCCTCGGGCGCAAGAACCCTCGCCTCGTCCTGTATGTCGAGGTAGAAAGGCATGTGCGACAGGTCTTGCGCAAGCTCCATGAACGACGGCGCGAACCGCTTCATTGTTATGGAAATAGGAGGGATTATATGCCCCTTGGCAATGTCCGCGACATCATAGCCCGGCCCGACCATCTCGATTGAGATCTCATCCTTGCTGACAAAGCATATGGTCGCCGCGCCCGAACGCTCCGTACGGAAATTGTCGAACGCGAACAGCGACGGCGCCCACCCCTCGGCGAACGCCCGCTCCGCAAGGCTCCGTATCTCCGCCACTCCCTTGAGGTCAAGATGACCGGAACTGTACTTTTGAGGAGGCAGATAGGGGTGGTCGTATCGCATCGACGCGCCCACGGCACCATTAGCACGCGCCTTCTGCCCGAACGTGAAGATTTTAAGCGCCAAGCCAAGCTTGCCGTCCCGCGGATCCAGCAGCAACGCATCATTCGTCGGCAGCCCGGTCTGGTACAGCTCGACCGCGCCGTTCCACTTGAGGAAATTCGATTTTTTAAGCGACTCAAGCACGGCGGAATCCGCAGGATTGAATTCCGATAGCGCTTTGGAATGTATTTTCATACTGGACAAAATACCCCCCCCCGTCGGTTTTTGTCAAGCGAAAAAAATGGTAAAAACCCCTTGCTTTTTCCGCCCCTCTTGGCTAGAATTCCCCTATTAAAAAGGAGAAAATCGTGAGCGACCTGTTCGATACCAAGCAGCCCGAAACGCCGCCCCAGGGCGTCAAGCTCGCCCCTATTGTGCACGAGATGAGGACAAGCTATCTCGACTACGCGATGAGCGTGATAATAAGCCGCGCCCTCCCCGACGTAAGGGACGGCCTTAAACCCGTCCACCGCAGGATAATATATGCGATGAAGGAGAACGGGTTCGAGTACGGCAAGCCGTTTAGGAAATCCGCCCGCGTCGTCGGCGATGTCATGGGTAAATACCACCCGCACGGCGACGCCGCCATATACGACGCTATGGTCAGGATGAGCCAGGATTTCTCCATGGGCCTGACTCTAATCGACGGCCAAGGAAACTTCGGCTCGATGGACGGCGACTCCGCCGCGGCCATGAGGTACACCGAGGCTCGCATGAGCAAATCCGCCGCCTACCTCGTCGAAGACCTTGACAAGGATACTGTCGAGTGGCGCCCGAACTACGACGAGAGCACCAAGGAGCCCGAGGTCCTGCCCGCCCGCTTCCCCAACCTGCTTGTCAACGGAACCCAGGGCATAGCGGTCGGCATGGCCACCAATATCCCGACCCATAATCTTGGCGAGGTAATCGACGCCACAATCGCGCTTGTTGAAAACCCGGATATTGGCATAGACGAGCTGATAAAGATTATGCCCGCGCCCGACTTTCCCACCGGCGGAATAATATTGGGCCTCTCCGGAAGCTACTCGGCATACACGACCGGCCGCGGCAGCGTGATAATCCGTGCGAAAACCCACTTCGAGGAAGTCCGCGCCAAAACCGCGATAATCGTCGACGAAATCCCCTACCAGGTCAATAAAAAGGTGATGATAGAGAAAATCGCCGAACTGGTCAAAGATAAAAAGATAGAGGGCATATCCGACGTCCGCGATGAATCAAGCCGCGAGGGCGTCCGCGTCGTGGTCGAGCTTAAAAAGGACGCCATCCCCGACGTAATCCTGAACCAGCTCTTCAAGTTCAGCCAGCTTCAGTCGAGCTTCGGAATAAACATGCTCGCCATCGACCGCGGCCGCCCGGGTCTGATGACCCTGAAACAGGTTCTGGCAAGCTTCGTCGAGTTCCGCGAGGACGTGATAAGGCGCCGCACAAACTTCGAGCTTGGCAAAAGCCGCGCCAAGGCGCATATCCTCGTCGGCCTGTCGATTGCGGTTGCGAATTTGGACGAGGTGATAAGCCTGATAAGGAACTCCTCCGACCCCAACGACGCCAAGGACAAACTAATGGCGCGCGCCTGGCCCGCCGCCGACCTGCGCCCGCTTATCGAGCTTGTCGACGACCCCGACAGCCATATCGCCGACGATAATACCTGCGTGCTTACGGAGACCCAAGCCAAGGCTATCTTGGAGCTGAAACTTCACCGCTTGACAGGGCTCGAGCAGGACAAGCTCGCCGATGAGATAAAGCAGACCGGCAAGGATATAGAGGAACTGCTCTCAATTCTCCTCAATCGCTCGAAACTCATGGGCATATTGAAGAGCGAGCTGCTGGAAATAAAGGAGAAATTCGCCGTCGCAAGAAAAACCGAAATCGTGCCAAGCGAATTCGAAACCGACCTCGAGGATTTGATTGCGAAAGAGGACATGGCAATCACGCTTACCAACACCGGCTATATAAAACGCGTCGCCCTCTCCGTCTATCGCGCCCAGAACCGCGGCGGCAAGGGACGCAAAGGCATGGAAACGCGCGAGGAGGATTACGTAACCAAGGTCTTCGTCGCCAACACCCACACGCCGCTGATTTTCTTCTCCAACCGCGGCATAGCCTACCAGCTCAAGGTCTATAGACTGCCGCTCGGCACACCGACAAGCCTTGGCCGCGCGCTGATAAACATGCTCCCGCTTCAGCAGGGCGAGACGATTTCCACCATCATGCCTCTGCCCGAAGACGAGGGCGAATGGGACAACCTAAGCGTCATGTTCGCCACCAAAAAGGGTACGGTAAGACGCAACAAATTGTCCGACTTCATAGGCATACACAAGAACGGCAAAATCGCCATGAAGTTCGAGGACGAGGGCGATAGCTTGGTAAGCGTCATGTCCTGCGACGACAGCGAGGACGTGTTCCTAGCCTTGAAAAACGGTCGCTGCATAAGGTTCCCCGTATCCGAAGTCCGCGTCTTCCAAAGCCGCGCCTCGACCGGTATCCGCGGGGTCAAGCTCGAGGACGGCGACGAGGTGATTTCCATGAGCATAATCGCCCACACAAACGCCGACGCCGACACACGCGCCTCGTACATAAAGCAGTCGCGCGCTCTCCGGCGCGAGGACGACCTGCCCGAGGCCGAAGAAAAATCGGACGAAGAGACGACAGCGACCCGCACGCTTTCAGACGAAGAGTTCGCGAAACTCGCCACCGCCGAACAGTTCATACTGACGATAACCGAGTCCGGCTTCGGCAAACGCACGTCCAGCTACGAATACCGCACCACCCACCGCGGCGGCTCCGGCATCGCTAATATAAAGCTGGCAAGCAAAGGCAAAGTCGTGGTCTCAAGCTTCCCGGTCGAGCCCGGCGCCAATATCTTGATGGTCACCGACGGCGGCAAGATGATACGCCTAGGCATAGACTCGATTCGCATAGCCGGCCGCCAGACCCAGGGCGTAACCTTGTTCAAGACCGCGGACGACGAACGCGTCGTCGCCACAGCGATTGCCGAGGCCGACGATGAGGGCGAACCCGCGACCCAAGATAACGCCGCGCCGCAGGAGGTCTAAGTGTTCGGGATTTCTTTCGACGAACTGCTGGTAATAGTCCTAATCGCCGCAGTGCTGATACGACCAAAGGACGTGCCCGCAATCGCGCGCTTTTTGGCCCGCATAGCCAAATGGACGAAACGCACGGCGGCCAAATTCTCGGCATACATAGAGGACGCCGCAGGCGAGCAGGACGAACCGCGCGAAACCTTCCACCAGCAAATCGAACGCATGCGCGGCGAAATGCGCCTCGACCCCCGGCTCGACCTGTACGGCGAGATAAAGGACAAAAAGACGCCGACCCTCAATATCGACGCCAAAAAGAAGAAAAATAAAAGATAAGAAGCGAAAAAAGGCCAGGGTTTCCCCGGCCTTTTTTCTCCTATTTCCCAATCGAAAAAGAGCGAAGCTATTTTTCGATTGAGTGAAGCTCTTCCGCCCTGCACTGCCACATATAGTCCATGTGAACCTTGACATCTTCGACGGTGAAGCCCCAGTCGTTCAAACGCTCGCTCGCCTCAAGCGCCTCTATCGACATCTGGATTAAAGTAAAAGGAGCCTTGACGCCGTGCTCCTTCCAACTGTCCCGCAAATTCGCAAGCTCTTGCGAGGTCGTCCTCTGCCCCGTGTTTCCGTGGGCCTGGTCGCAGTAATAGTGCGCGAACAAAGTGCTCGTCCCACCCTTTGACTTGGGGATTGGAAAATGGTCGTGCGTCGCCCACTCAAGCTTGTAGATTGGAAGACCGCAACAATGGCAGAAGAGCTTGTTCGCTTTAAGTATCTCTTTTTCTATCCGCCTCATCCGCGATTTCCCTTGGATTTTTTAGTAGCGTTTCACTCCGAACGCGCCGCGTATATCCGTGCCCGTCCCCGCGTGCGAATACTGGAACCGGCCAAGCGCCTCGTACGCCGCACCGCTGCCGTTCACGACCGAGTTCGCCTTGAGCCCGTAATAAGTCGCGTCGAACGTCCCCTTCCCGCCGGCAAAGTTGTCGAAACCGGAAACAGCGCCCGAAACCTCGACCGCGTTATTCGTCTTGAACACCATGCCAAGCCCGCCGAACGCAAGCGCAAGCGTGTCGTCCTTGCGCGACTTCGGGTTGAGAGTCAAGACCGCGCTGCCCGACAGGTCGGCCGCGCGCACGAAACTGGTGCTCTCGTCGGCAAAGCCAAGCGCGGAAACTTTCTGCGTAATCCCGCCGACCGCCTTGCCGGTAAAGGTGTACGAGGCCTGGTTCATGCCGACGAAATTGTTCGTTATCTGGCGCGCCGCGTCGCCCTTGACATAGCCGTCATAGGCAATCGCGCCGCCGTCCTTGAACGCGGACAAACCGTTCAGGGCATAAAGCCGCTTGCCCCAGTCGATTAGCGCGAACTTTAGCTGGTCGTCGCTTACCGCCGCCTTTGTGTCCAATTCGGCAAGGAACTGCGCCCTCGAGGCGTCGGGGTCTGTCATTTTTGCGAACAGAGGCCACACATCGGTAATAATCTTCGCCGCTCCGTTGGAGCCAAGGAACGCGGCCAGTCCGCCACTCGCACCGCTAGGGTTGCTCATATAGGCGTTCACGGCGGCAACCACCGCGGCATAGTCCCCTCCCGCAGTCATCGTCCCGACTGCGGTTTTGAGCGCCGCAAGGTTGGCATTTATCCAAGCAATCTTGTCGGCGGGTATCGCGGTGGCAAGCTCGAGCATCTTGTAATCCTTGGCCCCGTCGTTATAGTTCTTGCTCCACACGTTGAGCGAGGTATAGCCGAATTCGCTCTCCGACTGCAGCCCGGCATTCCCAATAACGCGATTGAGCACGATTTTATCCACAAGCAGATTGCTCGAGATAAGCTTGCCCTGCGCGTCTATGACCTCGCTTGCGAAAGGCTCGGAAAACTTGGTTTTGATTGAGGAAAGCCCGGTCGTGACCTGCGCTTTGTCTTGAAGCCCGGAAAACGCGGACAAAGGCGAGGAAACCGCCTCGCCGACGAACTTATGTGTATCGCGCGTCTCGTCTATCGGAATCCGCTTCGACGCACGCTGACCCTCGGACGGCGAGGAATGCCCGCCGCTTGGCGCAATGCCCGTCGAGCCGCCGTCGCTCGCACACCCGGCCAAAAATGCCGCAATCGCCAAACCACTGATTGAATATCTGTTCATCTTCTTCCCTCCTTTTATATCGAAAATTCCCTATTTTATAGTACCCACCTTACCCCCCCCCGTGTCAAAGTCAAGTAAAAATTGACTTTGCGCACGGCATGCGCTATACTCGCGCCATGAAGCAAAAAGAAACACTTGCGCAATTGCCCCTGTTCGACCACTTCTCCGAGCTCCGCTCACGCGTAATCGGCTGCGCCGTGTTTTTTGCAATAGCGTTCGTGCTGTTCTATACGATGAGGGCGGATATATACGACTTCATGACGGCCCCTCTCGCCAAGGCATTGAAGGATAACGGCCTGCCCCCGGCGCTGATTTATACGCGCCTGACCGAAGCTTTCACCTCGAGCCTCTCGCTCGTGCTCAAAACAGCCCTGCTTGCAAGCATGCCGTACTTCGCGGCCCAAGCCTGGCTCTACGTCGCGCCCGGTTTGTATAGGGACGAGAGACGCGCCGCCGCGCCCTATGTGATTGCCGCGCCGATACTCTTCACGCTCGGCATGGCGTTCGCCTATACGCTTGTTCTGCCCATGGCGTTCAAGTTTTTGACAAGCTTCATAGATAATTCCGCGGTCGAGACGCCCCTCGTCTTGCAGGCAAAAATAGGGGAATACGTCGCGCTCGCCTCCTCGATGCTCTTCGCATTCGGAGTATGCTTCCTGACGCCGCTGATATTGGTCTTCACGGTCAGGGCCGGAGTAGTTTCGTGCGAAACTCTGCGCCGCGGCCGCAAATATTGGATTGTCGCCGCGTTCGTAATCGCGGCAGTCCTTACCCCTCCCGACGTCGCAAGCCAAGTTTTATTGGCGATCCCCTTGATACTTATGTACGAGGTCGCGATATTGCTTACACGGCGTCCAAAATAGGTTCTAGTCTTTCCATAACCCTATCTAAAACTCCCGACTCCCTGTCCGCAATCTTCTTTGCGCGCATGGCATAGCCCGCAAGCTCCTCCGGCTCGGAAAATAGGCGCGCCACATCGTTGCCAAGCTCGGTCTCGTCCTCGACCATGATTACCGCATCCTCGGCTTTCATGATGTCGTAGGTCTCGGCAAAAGACGACACGAACATACCCGAAAGCACCGCATCGCCAAGCTTCGCCGGCTCGAACGGATTGTGCCCGGCAAGGTTGGGAAGCAGCGAGCCGCCAACAAACGCCACCGGCGCAAGCTTGAAGAAAAGCCCAAGCTCGCCAAGCGTGTCCGCAATATATACCGCCGTCTCGGACGTGATTTTTTGACCCGTAGAGCGCACGGCGACACTGTACCCCCGCTCCTCGAACATCTTGGCAATCTCGACCCCGCGAGCGGGATGACGCGGCGCGATGATAAGGAGCGCATCCGGATGCGCCGCCCGCACCACACGGTGCGATATTTCAAGCAGGGCTTCCTCCCCTTCGTGCGTGCTCGCCGCGACCCAGGCCTTGCGCCCGCCGAGGGATTTTTCAAGCGCGCCAAGCACCTTTTCGTCATATTCCAAAGGAGGCACGCCGTACTTCAGGTTTCCGACGCACACGACCACTTTCGCACCCATGCCGAGGAGCTTTTTCTTGTCCTCGTCCGACTTCGCGAATAGATAAATAAATGTCGATAAAAGCTTAGCCGATACGTTCCGATTCTTCATCCACCGACGATACGAGCGGTCAGAAATCCGACCGTTCAGAAGCACAAGCGGAACCCCCCGCCGCGCACTGGAGAGCATAAGGTTCGGCCAAAAATCGCTGTCCACGAAGAACCCCGCCGACGGCTTCCAATAGTCGAGAAACCGCTTCACATACGCGCCCCTGTCCACAGGCAGGAATTGGTGTATCGCCCGCTTGTCCTTGAGCTTCTTGGACATAACCTCCGCGCCCGTAAGCGTCGTGGTCGTGACAAGGGCATACACGTCCTTGTACCGCGCAAGCACCCGCTCGACCACCGGGACGATAGAGTTCGCCTCCCCGACAGACGAGGCGTTAAACCAGAATATCCGCCCCTTGGGACGGATAACCGAAGCAACGCCGAACCTCTCCTCCATGCGCGGCGGGTCGGAGCTCTCAAGCCCGCGCCGACGGCGCAGCCACAACGCCGGCCGCACGAACGGTTTGGCAAGGAACATCAAAAGCCTATACAAGAATAATTTCATTTTTATCTCCGCTTGGGAAAATTGTATTCAATCATATACGGATTTGGGATGTTTGTCAAGTTCGGGGTTTTCCCTGGATTTTTGCAATGGCCGAGGATATTCCGACCATCCTGTTTGCCGACAATGCGCTCGCAAGGCCAATCCGCTCGAAAACGTCCATCGCGTCCGCCGCCACGATTTCCGCGTCGGTCTTATTGTCGAAAATCAGATATAGGATATAGAGAAGCCCACGCACAATCTTGGCGTCCGACTCGAACAAAAACCGCCGACGCCCGCCCTCCTCACGCGCGGAAATCCACACCGACGAAGCACAGCCGACGACACGGTTTTCCTCGGTTTTAAGCTCGGCGGGAAACGACGGCAACGCTTGGCCAAGCTCGGCCAGATACGCAAACTTCTCGTCCCAATCCGGAAGTGCCGCGAACCCGTCGTATAGCTCTTGCAAAGTCATGCATGACATTATATAATAGCACACATGTTATTTCAACAACCAAAGTTTTGGCAAAGAAAGGGGATAATCGCCCTCGTCCTCTTCCCTCTCTCGCTGCTATACAGATTCGCCGCAGCGGTAAAACGCATGCGCGCAAGCCCGTACAGGGCGAAAATCCCGGTCGTGTGCATAGGGAACATAAGCATAGGCGGCACAGGCAAAACCCCGATTGTCGAGGCTGTCGCAAGGTTCTATATCAAGAAACGCGCCCGCGTCGCCATCCTCTCCCGCGGCTACGGCGGAAGCGCTAAAGGCCCGCTAATCGTCAGGCCCGGCAAACACACGGCCGCAATGGTCGGGGACGAGCCGCTTATGCTCGCCACCGCCCTGCCCCGCGCGAAAGTTGTGATATGCGCCGACCGCGCCGCCTCCGCAAAGTTGATAGAGAACCGCGCGGATGTGATTGTAATGGACGACGGACTCCAAAATTTTACCCTCGCCAAGACTTGCCAAGTCTGCGTTGTGCGCGGCCTCGGCAACGGTCTCACTCTGCCCGCCGGCCCTCTGCGCGAGCCCGCTTCTGCGCTGAAAAAAATGGACGCCATAATCGCGCCCGAGGGAATGAAATTCAAGGGCGCACACGTCTTCCATTCACGGACAAGGTTTGTCAAAAGGCCGAAACACGCCAGCAGCGCGATGGCCGGCATAGGCGACCCGCAAAGGTTTTTCAGCCATGTCGAGAGCGTCGCACGCACGAAGTTGACGCACGCTTTTGCTTTCCCCGACCACCATTTTTATACCGACACAGAGCTTGAGGCCGTCGCAAAATTCGCGCCCGTCTATACCACGTCCAAGGACTTTGTGAAAATCCCCGACCGGCTGAAAAAATATTTTATAGAGGTGAAAATCAAAGCTGAAGTTGACGACGAATTTTTTCGAATTCTGCCCAAGTTAAATCGAGCGCGGCCGCGTTAGGCCTCAATAAATTTACAAAATTCTCCGCCGCAGTATAGCCAAGGGAATTGCGGAAATCCGCGCACGGAGCAAGCTTGCCCATAACTTGCGCATATTTCGCACGCTCCAAAATGTCGCCAGGCACGTCCGACACATCGACGATAATATTGTTCATGGAAACAATACCGACAAGCGGACATTTACGCCCGCCGATGTCCGCATAAGCACGCGTATATCCTCCGCCCGCATGCAGCTTCGCGCGGATGAAATTAAAGAGCCCGTTCGTCTTCGAAAGGCCGCGCGAATACCCGTCCGCATACCCAAGACACAACACCGCGACTTTCATTTTGCGCCGCGCAACATACTCGTCCGAATAGCCGATAGTCTCGCCCTTTACTACTTCGCGAACCTGCAAAATCCGCGCATATACATCGACGATTTGCTCCATCCCCGAAGCAAATCCATATAGTGCATAGCCAGGCCGCACAATGTCGAAATGATACTCCGCGCCAAGACGCAAAAGCCCGCTCGACGCCGCAAGCGACATCTCCGCCTTCGGCAGCGGCGCAACCATCGACGTGAAATTTTCAAGCTGCGACTTGCAATATTTGCCATACGAAAACGGCCCATGCAGGTGCGAAATATAAAGCACAATCTCAAGATTTCCCGCAAGCTTTTCAATGTCGCTCGCAAGCTCCCGAGCGTCTTGCACCGACAGCCCCGTGCGGTTCATCCCTGTGTCGAAATGCACGCCCACCCGTGGCTTGCGCGACCGCCCCGCCGCCGCGGAATTATACGAGGCAAGCTGCGAAAGAGACACGCAAACCGGCACGATACCGCTCTCGATATAACGCTCCTCCTGCCCTTCCATAACGCCGGAAAAAGTGAACAGATTCGCACCCTTCACGCTCGCAAGAGAGGGCAAAACCACTTCCGCCTCGGCAAGCGTTTGCACAAAAAAGTCGCGCACTCCCTCGCGCACAAGAACGCCAGCGGCACGCTCCGCGCCGAACCCGTACGCATTGGATTTTATCGTAGCGCCAAGCCGGGCATGCGTAGCGCCCGCCGCACGCCTGACGTTCCTCGCGAACGCCTCCTCGTCATAAACCCGGATTATGTCGAAATTATCCTTGTAAATCATAAGGCGATTATATACAATAAGCACAGGTTTTACAAGGAATTATTATGAAGTTTTCAGAGCTCCTCTCTCCGCTAAACATAACTCCCGCCGCCGACGCCGAAATAACCGGCATAGCGAATAACTCTGGCGAGGTCTTGCCCGGCTTCCTGTTCATCGCGATAAAGGGATACAGGTTCGACGGAGCAGATTTTATACCCGAAGCCGTGAAAAATGGAGCCGCCGCCATCCTCGCTGACCGCTCGGCAAGCGCGCTCGCAAACAAGTTCCCAAACACCGCGTTCGCCTTCGCCGACATGGACATGAGGCTCGCTGAAAGCAGGCTTGCGGCCACATTCTACCCCGACGCGCCAGCATTCGTCTGCGCCGTGACCGGCACGAACGGCAAGTCCTCGGTCGTCAATTTCGCACGGCAATTGTGGGAGTTCGAGGGTACAAACGCCGCCTCGATTGGCACCGTCGGTATAAAGTCCAAGGTCCTCTCCGGCGGCAAAAGCCTGACCACGCCCGACGCGCTCGATTTGCATAGGAATCTCGAGGACTTGGCCCGCCTCGGCGTCTCCCGCGTCGCACTCGAAACCTCAAGCCACGGCATAGAGCAACATAGGGCCGACAGCCTGAAAATCATGGCCGCAGGCTTCACGAATCTTTCGAACGACCACCTCGATTTTTACAAGGACGTGGACGAGTATTTTAAGGCCAAACTAAGGCTGTTCAAAGAACTGCTCGACCCCTCCGGCACCGCGGTCGTGAACATCGAAGATCCCCGCGCAGACCAAGTAATCGAAGTTTGCCGCGCACGTAATATCAAAGTAATCGCATTCGGCGAACATGATAATGCCGACATAAAGCTGGTCTCTTATGAAATAAAGGGATATAAACAGCAAGTAAAACTCTCCGTCTTCGGAAAAATATTCGAAACGGAATTGAATCTGGTGACCAAATTCCAAATCTCGAACCTCATGTGCGCAATAGGGCTGTTCGTCGCAGGCGGCGGCAGCATCGAAAAGGCCGCGCCACGCCTGCCCGAACTCGAAAACGAAAAGGGCCGCATAGAGTACGTCGCCACCGCGCCAAGCGGGGCAAGGATTTACGTCGACTTCGGCCACAACGGCGACGGCATAAAAAAATTGCTGACCGAGTTCCGCCCGTACGTCAAACACACCCTGACTTGCATAGCGGGCAGTAGCGGCGAACGCCCCGAAATCCGCCGCATAGAAATCGGCCAAGTCCTAAACGCCCTCGCCGACAAGGTGATAATAGTAGACGATAACCCGCGCGCGGAAGACCCCGCGAAAATCCGCGCGACATTGCTGAAATACTGCCCCAAGGCGCGCGAAATCCCCGACCGCGAACGCGCGATAGAGGAGGCGATAGACACCTCCCGCGGCTGGGATTCAATAATAATCTGCGGCACCATGTACGAGAAAGACAAGGAGTTTATAAGGCAAAAGCTCGCCCCGCGCACCGTCCCGCTCGACCGGCTCCTGAACGAATCCGGCCTCACAAGCGCACCGTCCGCCGACGCGCGCACAATCGCCAACGTCTCCATGAATTCGCAGGGCATAATGCCGCCAGCGGTGTTCGTGGGCATACAGGGCTTCACGAAAAACGGCTCCGACTTCGCGGCCGAGGCCATCGGAAACGGCGCCGCCGCTCTCGTCGTCCCAACCGATTACGAATTCGACGCACCAACGGCCAAACTGATAGAAGCAAAAAAAATCCCCGTAGCCCGCGCGAAGAGCACAAGGAAAGCCTTTGCCGACCTTGCCTATAACTTCTACGGCCGCAGCCAACCCGACACGGTTTGCGCTGTCACCGGCACAAGCGGCAAGTCCTCGACCGTGGATTTTTTGCGCCAGATGTGGGCGCTCCTGAAGCTGCCCGCCCTCTCCGCCGGCACCATAGGAGTGATTGTGGATAATGTCTACTCCGAGGAGAAAATCGTCAAATACGCCGAAGACCACACCTCGCCCGTCGGGGACGAGATTTATAAGAACCTCGCCTACTTCAAGGGCAAAGGTGTCGAACACGGCGCGCTCGAAATGTCAAGCCACGGCATCGATCAGCTCCGCGCGGAAAATATAAGGATACGCGCCGCAGGATTTACCAACCTCGGCACCGACCACGTTGACTTCTACGGCTCGCCCGAAAAATATTTGCAAAGCAAATCCCGCCTGTTCACCGAATGCGTCGATGACGGCGGCGCGGCAGTCCTCAACGCCGACATTCCAGAATACGAATTCCTGCGCCAAGTGTGCGAAAAACGCGGCCTGCGAGTAATCGCCTACGGCCGTGCCCCCACCGCCGACCTGAAAATCATATCGCAGGAAATCAGCCTCGACGGCCAGCGCGCGGAGGTCGAATTATTCGGCAAACGCCATACGCTCGAGCTTAAAATTTTGGGCCGCTTCCAACTGATGAACCTGCTCTGCGCCATCGGCCTCCTCGCCGCCACAACACCGGATTGGGAGCAGGTTTTGCCAAGACTTGGCCTGCTCAAGAACGCCCTCGGCCGCTTGGAATACATGGGCCGCACAAAAAGCGGTGCAAGCATTTATGTCGACTTCTCGTACAAGGGCGACGCACTCGAAAGCACGCTCAAAAACTTGCGCTCGATGTCAACCGGCCGCCTGGTGCTTGTATTTTCCACCTGCGGCGACGTGTACGAAACAAGACGACGCAAGGAGCTTGGCGAGGCCGCGCGCGACTTCGCCGATGTGGCGATACTTACCGACGACAGCCCGCGCACCGAAGACCCGCAGAAAATCAGGGACGAGATTCTCGCCCACTGCCCCGGCGCACTCGAAGTGAAAACCGGCCGCCGCGACGCTATCGCCAAGGCAATCAAACTCGCCCAGGCAAACGATATAATCCTCGTCGCCGGCAAAGGCCACGAGGATTATATTACGATAGGCGAGGAGAATATCCCATATACCGACCAGGATACGATTCGCGAACTACTTCTTCGGCCATAACAGCTTGAAGCACATCCCGACGATGATGAGAAGGCCGACGTTCCACGCAAACGCAATCAGCGGAATCATGAATATCCCCTCCGCGAATTCCATAAGGAACGCAAGCACCCCGCACAGCACATACATGTTGATTGCGCTTAGTTTCGAGAGCGTAGAAACAGCGGCTTCTGACAGCCTCATGCCAAGACCAATGAACTTGACTGCATAGTCCGGCGCACGAAAACACAGACACCATAAACAGGTGAACGAGGCAATCGCAACCATCTTCGATTCCGTTGGAGCAAGCAGGAACCTCGGACTCAAAATCGCAATCGGAATGAACGCCGAATATTTTTTTAAGAGTTGCCAGTCCATACATACACCTCAAAAATCAAGATGTGAAAAACCCGCGACATGTGCGTGGGTTTTTCACTCTAATTTTCCAATCGAAAAAGGCGAAACATTTTTCGATTGAGTTCTATTACACCATTCCAGGCAGGGTCAGGTCTTTGTCGGCAACCGCCGCAACACCACCGCCCGCCGAGGCAAGCTCAAGGTCTTGCGCCTTCGCAATGGCTTTCATCCTGTCCATGTACGCGCCCGTTCCCGCAGGAATCAGACGCCCGACAATGATGTTTTCTTTAAGCCCGACCAGAGGGTCTTCCTTGCCCGCAATCGCCGACTCGATAAGGACTTTCGTCGTCTCTTGGAACGCCGCGGCCGAAATGAACGAACGCGTCTGCAACGAAGCTTTCGTTATGCCAAGCAGATAGGGACGCGAAGCAGCAGGCTTGCCGCCGACCGACACCGCGCGCTTGTTCTCCTCGGCAAGGTCTTCCTCGTCCACATACTCGCCGACCACGAAAGTGGTCGCACCCGCATCGACGATTTCCTTTTTCTTTAGCATCTGCCGGACAATCACCTCAATGTGCTTGTCGTTGATTTCGACACCCTGGATTCGATACACGGATTGAATCTCGCCGACAAGGTACTTCGAAAGCTCCTCGACGCCGAATATCCGGAGGATGTCATGCGGAGCAATCTTGCCCTCGGTAATCTTGTCGCCCTTCTTCACGATGTCGCCGTCCTGGATATTGAGGGCAGTCGTCTTTAGGATAAGATACTCGGTCTCGTCTCCGCCGTCGGTAGGAACAACCGCGATTTTGTACTTGGACTTGTAGTCCTCGCGGAATTGGATTATTCCGTCCGTCTCGGCGATTATGGCGCAGTCCTTGGGGCGCCTGGCTTCGAAAAGCTCGGCCACGCGCGGCAGTCCGCCCGTGATGTCCTTGGTCTTGCTGTCTTCGCGCGGGATATAGGCTATGATGTCGCCCGCCACCACCTCGTCGCCGTTGAAAGACGAGAGAATTGTGCCGGTCGAAATGATGTACCGCGCCGGATTCCCGGACGGCAAAGTCGCCGGCTCGCCCTGCCCGTTCACGATGAATATCGCGGGGTTCAGGTCTTTCTTCTTGAGCCCGGTCTTCCAATCGACGACTACTTTCGAGGAAACTCCGGTCGACTCGTCCTTGGTTTCCGACACCGACACGCCTTCGATAAGGTCGACGAAATTCAGCTTGCCCGAAACTTCCGCGATAACGGGACGGATGTACGGATTCCACTCGATTATCTTCTGGCCCTTGCTGGCTTTCTCGCCGTCCGCGATATAAGCTTTCGAACCATAGGGAACTTTCTGGCGGTTGATTTCCTTGCCCGTCGTATCGACGAACGCAAGCTCCGCATTCTTGCCCATGACTATGTTTTCCCCGGCCGAGTTCTTGACGATAGTAGTGCCAAAGAATTTGACCGCCGCATCGTACGGAGATTCGATAGAAGATTTCGCCGCGGTTTTCGACGCAGCGCCGCCGATGTGGAAAGTACGCATGGTAAGCTGGGTTCCCGGCTCGCCGATGGACTGCGCCGCGATTATGCCGATGGCCTCGCCCACGTTGACCATTGTCCCGCGCGCAAGATCGCGGCCATAGCACTTCGAGCATACGCCATTGTGCGCGTCGCAGGTCAAGACGGAGCGGATGTTGACCGACTCGATACCGGCCTTTTCGATTGCCTTGACATCCTCTTCCAAAATTTGGTTGCCCTTCGCGACAAGCACTGCGCCGGTCGAGTCGGCAATGTCCTCCGCCGCCACGCGGCCGAGTATTCGCTCGCCAAGCCCTTCGATAACGCTTCCGCCGTCGACGACCGAGGTAACGGTAATGAACCGCTCCGTGCCGCAATCTTCCATGGTAATAATGGCGTCCTGCGACACGTCGACCAACCGGCGCGTCAAGTATCCGGCGTTCGCGGTTTTAAGCGCGGTGTCGGACAAACCTTTGCGCGCGCCGTGGGTCGAGTTGAAGTATTCGGCGACCGTCAGCCCCTCTTTGAAGTTCGAAATAATCGGCGTCTCGATAATCTCGCCCGAGGGTTTGGCCATAAGGCCACGCATGCCCGCAAGCTGCTTGACCTGAGCTTTCGAACCGCGCGCGCCCGAGTTTGCCATCATATAGATTGGGTTCTGCGATTGCCCCGGCTCCTGGTGGGCAAAGCCCTCCATCATCTTGTCCGCCACAATGTCGGAACAAGACGCCCACGCATCAACCACCTTGTTGTATTTTTCGCGCGAGGTGATAAGGCCGTCCTGATATTGTTTTTCAAACTCCACGACTTGCCTTTCCGTCGCGTCGATAAGCTGTTTTTTAGCCGCCGGAATAAGGATGTTGTCCTTGCCGAACGATATGCCCGCAAGCATGGCGTTCTTGAACCCGACGCTCATCAAACGGTCGGCGAAGATGACGGTCTCCTTCTGGCCGCAGTTCTTATAGACCGAACCCAAAAGGTCGCCGATTTTCTTCTTCGTCATCACCTGGTTGACAAGGCCGTACGGCACGCCCGCACGCTTGGGCACGACTTCATAGATTATCGCACGTCCCGCGGTCGTCTCCACAACCTTGGTTTCCAAGACGCCATTGTCGCCGATGATGTCGAGCCGAGCTTTAATTTTCGCATGCAGGTCAAGCTTTTTCGCCTCAAGCGCAAGCTTTATTTCGTCCAAGGAGGCGAACACCATCCCCTCGCCCTTGGCCTTCTCGATTTCGAACGAGAGATAGTAAATGCCCAAAACAATGTCCTGGTTCGGCGTGATGATTGGCTTGCCGGACGCAGGGTGCAGAATGTTGTTCGTCGACATCATCAAAACGCGCGCCTCAAGCTGCGCCTCAAGGGACAAGGGCACATGCACGGCCATCTGGTCTCCGTCGAAGTCGGCGTTGAACGCGGTGCAAACTAGAGGGTGAAGCTGTATCGCCTTGCCCTCGATAAGTATCGGCTCGAACGCCTGGATAGAAAGACGGTGCAGTGACGGCGCACGGTTCAGAAGTACCGGATGCTCCTTGATTACCTCTTCCAAAATGTCCCACACAACCGGGAGCTCTTTATCGACCATCTTCTTCGCGGATTTGATTGTGTTCGCATGCCCGTACTGCTCAAGCTTCGAATATATGAACGGCTTGAAAAGTTCCAAAGCCATGCGCTTCGGCAAACCGCACTGGTGGAGCTTCAACCGCGGCCCCGACACGATAACCGACCGTCCCGAGTAATCGACACGCTTGCCAAGCAGGTTCTGACGGAACCGCCCCGCCTTGCCTTTAAGCATATCGGCAAGGGATTTGAGCAGCCTGCGGTTGTTCGCCAAAACTGGCCGCGGTCTGCGCGAATTGTCCATAAGCGAGTCGACCGCCTCCTGCAACATGCGCTTCTCATTCCGGATGATAATCTCCGGCGCCTTCAGCTCGATAAGACGCTTCAAACGGTTGTTGCGGTTGATGACGCGACGGTACAAATCGTTCAGATCCGCAGTCGCAAACCGCCCGCCGTCAAGCGGCACAAGGGGACGCAGCTCAGGCGGAATAACCGGCACGACATCCAAAATCATCCACTCGGGTTTCGACTTCGAGTTGAGGAACGACTCGACGATTTTAAGACGCTGGATAATCTTCTTGCGCGTCATTTCGAACTTCACGTCTTTAAGCGAAAAGCGCAGCTTTTCCGCCTCTTCCTCAAGGTTCACAGAGGCGAGCATTTCTTTCAAGGCTTCCGCCCCGATACCCGCGCGGAACGCGTCCGCGCCATACTCCTCAAGGTACTGCTGATACTGCTCTTCGGTCAAAAGCTCGTGCATTTTGAGGGGCGTAAGACCCGGCTCGATGACGATATAGTTGTCGAAATAAAGCACCTTCTCCGCCTTTTTAAGGGGCATGTCGAGAAGCGCGCCAATCTTCGACGGCAACGACTTCAGGAACCAGATATGCGCCACAGGCGAGGCAAGCTCGATATGCCCCATCCTCTCGCGCCGGACTTTGGAAAGCGTGACCTCGACGCCGCACTTCTCGCACACCACGCCGCGATACTTTATGCGCTTGTACTTGCCGCACAAGCACTCGTAGTCTTTGACCGGGCCGAATATTTTGGCGCAGAACAATCCCTCTTTCTCGGGCTTGAAAGTGCGATAGTTTATCGTCTCGGTTTTCTTGACCTCGCCAAACGACCACGACCGGATTTGATCGGGCGACGCGACCGAGATTTTCAGCTTCGAAAATACGTCTTCCGGAGCCGGAGTTTTGAATGCGTTCTGTAGTTCGTTCATCATTTTCGGCTCCTTATTTTTTCATTTCAAAGTTGAGGCCCAGGGACCGGATTTCCTTGACAAGCACGTTGAAGGATTCCGGTATCCCATACTCGAAGTCGTAGTTTCCGCGCACAATCGACTCATAGACCTTGGTGCGTCCCGAAACGTCGTCCGACTTGACGGTAAGCATTTCCTGGAGCGTGTACGCCGCGCCGAATGCCTCCAGAGCCCACACTTCCATTTCGCCGAACCTCTGCCCGCCGAACTGCGCCTTTCCGCCAAGCGGCTGCTGGGTGATAAGCGAATACGGCCCGACCGAACGCGCGTGAATCTTTTCATCCACAAGGTGGTGGAGTTTCAGCATGTATATGTACCCGACCGTGACCTGGTTGTCGAACGCCTCGCCCGTCTCGCCGTTGTAAAGCGTGACCTGGCCCGACTCCGGCAATCCAGCTTCTTTCAGGAGGGATACGATGTCCGTTTCCTTGGCTCCGTCAAACACCGGGGTGGCAACCGGAACGCCGTGCGAGACCGAACCCGCAAGCGACTTTACTTCGTCGTCCGAAAGCTCCGCAAGCTCTTCTTCGTATATGTCCTTGCCGTATATTTTCTGGAGTTTGGCGCGAACATCCTCGACTTTAAGCTGCTTCGCACGCACCTGCTCAAGCATGTCGCCTATTTGCCGCCCAAGCCCCTGCGCCGCCCAGCCGAGATGAGTCTCTAGTATCTGCCCGACATTCATACGCGACGGCACGCCGAGAGGGTTGAGAACGATGTCCACAGGCGCACCATCGGATTCATAGGGCATGTCTTCGACCGGCACCACGCGGGAAACGATACCCTTGTTCCCGTGCCGCCCGGCCATCTTGTCCCCGACCTGAAGCTTACGCTTGACCGCGACGAAGACCTTGACGACCTTGAGGACGCCCGGAAGCAGGTCATTGCCCTGCTTGACCTTTTCCACCTTGTCCTGGAATTTCGCCTCAAGCTTCGCGTCAAGCTCGTCGAAGTCGCGTATCATGGCACCGAACGCCTCCTGCGACTTGTCATCTCTAAGCTTGAGTTTTTCAAGCTTCGCGGTCGTAAGGCCGTCAAGCTCGGTCGGGCGGAATATGGCACCGTCCGCGGCCGTCTTGCCGTCAAGGAAAGTCTTGATTTTCTCGCGAAACCCAAGCTCCAAAATGTGCCGCTCGTCGTTGCGGTCTTTGGTAAGCTTTTCGATTTCCATATACTCTATGGAAAGCGCGCGCTCGTCCTTGGCAATACCGCGACGGAAGAACATGCGCACGTCAAGCACGGTTCCCTCGGTTCCAGGCGGCACGCGAAGCGAAGTGTCCCTGACCTCGGTTGCCTTCTCGCCGAATATCGCGCGGAGCAGTTTTTCTTCCGGCGTCACCGGCGACTCGCCCTTGGGCGTAACCTTTCCGACCAAAATGTCGCCCGCCTTGACATGCGCGCCGATGTGGATGACGCCCGTTTCGTCCAGGCTTTTCATCGCTTCGGACGAGGCATTCGGAATGTCCCGCGTAATCTCCTCTGGCCCAAGCTTGGTGTCGCGGCTCATTACCTCGAACTCTTCTATGTGCACGGAGGAGAACACATCGTCCCGCACAATACGCTCGGATATGACGATAGAGTCTTCATAGTTGTACCCCTGCCAAGGCATGAACGCAACCTTGACATTGCGCCCAAGCGCAAGCTCGCCCATGTCGGTGCACGGCCCGTCGGCAAGGATGTCCCCGGCCTTCACCTTGTCCCCGACCCGCACGATTGGCTTCTGGTTTATGCAGGTATCCTGGTTCGAGCGGACATATTTTTGCAACCGGTAAATATCGACGCCAGAGGCCGACTTGGATTTTTTCGATGTAGCCTGCACAACGATTCGCGTCGAGTCGACTTGGATGACCACACCGTCGTTTTCCGCAACAACCGTAGCTTTCGAGTCAAGGGCCACACGCCACTCCATACCCGTTCCGACGAACGGTGCCTCGGATTTGACGAGAGGAACCGCCTGCCGCTGCATGTTCGAACCCATAAGCGCACGGTTCGCGTCGTCGTTTTCAAGGAACGGGATAAGCGCCGCCGCAACCGAAACAAGCTGCTTCGGCGACACGTCCATAAGCGTAATTTCCGACGGCGGAAGCAGCGTGAACTCGCCGTTTTTCCGGCATGCGACAAGCTCTTCCGTGAACCGCCCGCCTTTGTCGAGAATAGAGTTTCCCTGTGCAATCACGTGCTTGTTCTCTTCCATAGCAGAGAGGTAAATCACGTCGTTCGTGACCTTGCCGTTCTCGACCTTGCGGTACGGAGTCTCTAGGAAACCGTGCTTGTTGATTACCGCATACGAGGCGAGCGAGTTGATAAGACCGATGTTCTGCCCCTCGGGCGTTTCAATCGGACAAATACGGCCGTAATGAGTGGCATGCACATCGCGCACCTCAAAGTCCGCACGCTCGCGCGTCAAACCACCCGGGCCAAGCGCCGACAGGCGACGTTTATGCGTAATCTCGGACAAAGGATTGTTCTGATCCATGAATTGCGAAAGCTGCGAACTGCCAAGAAATTCCTTGATAGCGGACAAAACCGGCCGCGCATTCACAAGGTCTTGCGGCATAGCCGAGTCGATGTTAGCCGACGACATCTTCTCGCGTATCGCCCGCTCCATGCGGATTATGCCGATTCGGTACTGGTTCTCGAGAAGCTCGCCGACCGACCTCACACGCCGATTCGAAAGGTTGTCGATGTCGTCCACCTCGCCCTTTCCGTCGCGCAAATCGACCAAGGTTTTGACCGTGCGGATAATGTCGTCTTTCCGGAGAATCGTAAGCGTTTCGGGCGCCACGTCGAACGGCACGCCAAGCCTAAGGTTCATCTTGAACCGTCCGACCTGCGACAGGTCATAGAAGTTGTCGTCGAAAAACATGCGGAAGAACATGTTCTCGGCCGACGCGACGGTAGGCGGCTCGCCCGGCCGCATGACCTGATAGATGTCGAACAGAGCCTCCTCGCGCGTCTTGTTTTTATCCACGATAAGCGTGTTGCGTATGTGCGCGCCAACGGTCTGGTTGTCGATATAAAGGACGCCAAGCTCCTTGACTTTCGCGTCGTTTATGTACTTGAGAGTTTCGACAGTCAGCTCGGTTCCGGCCTCCACGACCACCTCGTACGTCTCGGGGTCAAGCACGTCGTCCGAAACATATAGGCCCTTTTCCGCCGCCGCCTCGTCCGTTATGTATAGAAACTTCACGCCGTCCTCGGCAAGCTTTTTCGCCGCACGAGGGTTTAGCTTCTGCCCCGCCTCAAGCAACACTTTGCCCGAGTCCGCGTCCACAAGGTCGTACCCGAACTTGACCGCGCGGGTGATAAGCGACGGGTCGAAAGCGAACTTCCACCCGTTCTTGAACTTCGAAAACATCACTTCGCTGTAGAAGAGCTTGAGGATTTCGCGCGAGCTCATACCGGTTTTTTCAATCGCCTCCGCGTCCTCGCCTTTCGCAATCGCCTCAGCGACAAGCGCATCCGTCTCCGCATTGTAGAACGAGGAAAGCAGAGAGGTAACCGGAATCTTGCGCTTCTTGTCTATGCGCACGTACACTATGTCCTTGCTGTCGAACTCGAAGTCAAGCCAGAACCCGCGCGCGGGTATGATTTTCGCATTGAATAGAAGCTTGCCCGAGGAATGCGTCTTCCCGTCGTCGTGGCTGAAGAACACACCCGGCGAGCGCTGCATTTGGGAAACGAACACTCGCTCGGTTCCGTTAAAGACAAGCGTCCCCTTGTCGGTCATAAGGGGCACTTCGCCCATGAAAATTTCTTGCTCTTTGACGTCCTTGATGGATTTCTTGCCAGTCTTTTCCTCAATGTCCCATACGATAAGACGAAGCACCACACGCAAAGGCGCGGCATAGGTAAGGCCGCGTTTAAGGCACTCTTCGGCATCATATTTCGGCGCCTCGAACTCGTATTTCACGAACTCCAAGGACGATAGCCCGGAAAAGTCGTGAATGGGAAACACGGACTTGAACACCGCCTGTATTCCGACATCCTTGCGCTCGTCCGAGGGAATGTCAAGCTGGAGGAACTGCTTATAGCTCTCCTCCTGGATTTTGATAAGGTTCGGAAGGTCGATAGGAGCCTTTATCCTGCCGAAATCTTTCCTGATTCTTTTATAGGCGTTAAACATATTTTAGACCTTTCTTGTTTAACTTGAACTCTAAAAGTTTATCATCTTTTTAGGGGTCAAAGTCGTGGTATAACTTTGCTGCGCGTTCCGTATGATGCGGAAAGTTCGGAAACGCTCGAACCTCCTCCTATGATTTATAAAGTGTTCGCGCGGTTCATCACTTCGCAGACTTTGTAAAGCGCGCTGAGGGCCGCCTTGTTCGCCTTTGCGTCAAGCCGCGATGTCGACCGCTTCAGTTGCTCTTCGAACAATGCGATATCAAGCTTGACCCTTTCCGACGTTTCATGGAGCCCGAACTTCTTCAAACTCTCCATAGTGCGGAAAAACACGCCTCCTTTCGCCTCCGCCGCTACGGACAAGCGTCCTCTGGCAAAGTTGTTCAAGACATTATATTGCGACTGACAATAAAGCCTTGTGAACAATGCCCACACAAACTCGCACCGATCCATGGTCCTGCTTATGTTGACTTTCAAGCTTTTGCCTTTCTTTTATTATTGTTGGAAAGCCTGTGAAATCCAAGCTTTCCAACATAAGCTCTTCCGGGATTTACTTCAGTTCTACGCTCGCGCCAGCGGCCTCAAGCTTCGTCTTCATCTCCTCGGCCTGGGCTTTGGCGACGCCCTCTTTCACGGCCTTCGGCGCGCCGTCAACAAGGTCTTTGGCTTCTTTAAGGCCAAGCCCGGTTATCTCGCGCACCTCTTTGATGACGGCGATTTTGTTTCCGCCCGCCGAGGTCAGCATGACGGTAAAATCGGTCTTCTCGGCCTCGGCCGCTCCGGCACCGCCAGCGGCGGCAACCATTACGGGCGCGGCGGCGCTAACGCCCCAACGCTCTTCAAGGGATTTGACAAGCTCGACGATGGTCTTGGTGTCCAGAGTGTCAAGCTCTTCCATAATCTTGTTCAAATCAGCCATTTTTTTGTCCTTCCAATGTCATTCCCGCGAAGGCGGGAATCCGGTTGTTCTTATAAATTATGCCGCAGAGGCGAGCTTTTCGCCCCGCGCGTTTAGTGCCCGTACCAGGTTGCCCATAAGAGTTTTGAGCAGGGCGAGCAGCTGCGCGCGCGCCTCGTCAAGCGTCGGCAGAAGGGCGAAGTCCTGTACTCCTGCGGCGTCGAGGATTTTACCCTCCGACGCGCCGCCAAGTACGACGACCTTCTGGTTGTCTTTCGCATACCCGAAGATAATCTTGTGGCTGATTATCGGATCGTCCGAATAGGCAATCAGGGTCGAGCCGGAAAATAGAGGAGCAATGCCCTCGAACCGGGTTCCCTTCAAGGCAAGTTTGGCAAGACGGTTCTGCGTGACCTTTATGCGTGCATTCTTTTCGCGCGCCCGATTTCTCAAGTCCGAAAGCTCGGCGACTGTCAAAGCGGAAAAATTCGCAACCGTCACCGACTCGGATTTGGAAATGTCGGCGGCAAGAGCCTGCACCCAGGTCTTTTTCGAGTTCCGGTCCATTTCAAACCTTTCTTTGTCGTTAGTATTTGATTCGCCCTGCGGCGAACCGCCTTTTTGCCCAATTTTTTTGGTCTCGGCAGGTAGTTTCCAATTATCCTTGCGGCCCTGCTGTCTTGGACAAAATCTTGTCCCCCGCATAGACGGGGATTATTTGACCTCGCTTACGTCGAGTTTAAGCCCGACGCCCTGCGTAGTGGAAATCGACGCGCGCTTTATATAGACGCCCTTGGCCGCCGCAGGTTTCGCTTTCGCCACCGCCGAGGCAAGCGCCTTGAAGTTTTCAAGCAGCTTGTCGACGCCAAAGGAAAGCTTGCCGATTCCGGCATGAACTATGCCGGCCTTTTCCGCACGGAATTCCACTTCGCCAATCTTGGCACGCTCGACCGCACCCTTGACGTCCATAGTGACCGTGCCAAGCTTCGGGTTCGGCATAAGCCCCTTGGGGCCGAGGATTTTCGCAACCTTGCCAAGCGCCGCCATCATGTCGGGCGTCGCAATCACACGGTCAAAGTTTATTTCGCCCTTGAGCACAGCGGCGATAAGCTCGTCATCACCGTAAAGGTCTGCACCCGCGGCCTTGGCCTCGTCCGCCTTCGCACCCTTTGCAAACACCGCGACACGCACCTTTTTCCCGGTGCCGTTGGGAAGAGTCACCATCCCGCGTACATTTTGGTCGGATTGCTTGACATCAACGCCAAGCGAAATCGCCACGTCAACCGTCTCGTCGAACTTGGCCGACGCCCGTGCTTTAAGAGTTTCAAGCGCCTCGCGCACAGAGTAAATCTTGGCCTTGTCCAAGCCGTCGTTCATCTTTTTGATTCTTTTCGATACGAACATTTCTTAGCCCTCCACCGCGACGGACATAGAGCGGCACTGCCCCTCGACCTGGGACATCGCGGACTCGATTGTGTGGCAATTCATATCCACCATCTTTTCCTCGGCAATCTTGCGGATTTGCGCGCGCGTAATCTTGCCCGCCTTGTCACCCTTGCCTGGGGTCTTCGAGCCGGATTTGATTCCCGCCGCCGACTTTATCAAATAAGATACCGGCGGATGTTTGGCCGTGAACTCGAATGACTTGTCCTTATAGACCGTGATGATTACAGGCACGGGCGAGCCCTTTTCCATGTCCTTCGTCCGGTCGTTGAAAGCCTTGCAGAACTCCATTATATTCACACCCGCCTGGCCAAGCGCGGGACCCACAGGCGGAGAGGGCGAGGCCGCCCCGGCCGCAATCTGAAGCTTGACAAGCTTCGTTATTTCTTTCTTCGCCATTTTATTTCCTTTCAGTTTAAGGGTGCAGTGCGGCTATGGCAAGCCTGCTGCGGTTGAATTTATCTTTTATTCTCAAGCGTCCGACGGCTAATCTCGGACGAAACCTTGGTCTTCGGCACATATGCGGCGCCGACTTTCACGAAAGTTCCGAGATACTCTACCTTGAAGTGCTTCCCGTTCGACCTTTTGGCCTTTTGCCTAGCTATAAGACCGTCGCCGTATTTGATTGTTATGACCATTATATTTTCTCCACTTGGCTGTATGATAAATCTACCTGCGTCGGCCGTCCGAATATTGAAACGGAAACGGAAACGCGCTGCTTCTCGGCATCGACCTTTTCGATGACCCCGTTGAACGAGGCGAACGGCCCTTCGGTAACCTTGACCTGCTCCCCGGTCTCGTATGTTATGTCGAGGGCGAAAGTGTTCTCCTCCGTGTTCTCGAGCCGGTGGATAAGGTTCGCGGCCTCCTTTTCCGAAATCGGCGTCGGCTTCATGTGCGAGCCGAGGAATCCGGAAACAAGCGGTATGTCCCGCACCATGTGCCACGTCTCGTTGTTCATAATCATGCGGATAAGCACATACCCGGGAAAGACCTTTTTGTCGACCTTTACTTTTTTGCCATGCTTCAGCTCGACCGCCTCCTGCGAGGGGATGAGGATTTCCTCGAACTTGTCCTCGGCTTTAAGCTTGCGGATTTTCTCTTCAAGCCGGGTAACAACTGCCTTTTCGCAGCCGGAATGGACATAGACCACGTACCAGCGGGCTTCCGGCTTGGTATCCACGGCGTATTTTACGGCGATTTGTCCACTCATTGCTTTTAACCCCTAGATGTTGAACGCGAAACCGAGTATCCACACGAAAATCTGATCCACCAAAAGGAAGAACGCGGCGGCCACTACGGAAAAGATGAATATCATAAGGCTGGCCGATACCGTCTCGCGCCGGGTGGGCCACACGACCTTTCCGACCTCTTCTTTCACGCTTGCGAAGAAACCTGCGATTTTTTTAATCATCTCAAAACCTCAATCTGTGAGCAAGTCAGGGTCCCCCTGACCTTGCGAACGCTTACTCCCAATTGAAAAAGCGAGCGCAGCGCTGATTTTTCAATTGCTCGGTTTTGGCAGGGGTAGAAGGAATCGAACCCTCATCCTTGGTTTTGGAGACCAGTACTCTACCACTGAGCTATACCCCTAACTCACTGATTTTACACATTTTCGACTGGCCAGCCTGCCAAAGTAGCAAAATGATAGCCGACAACCGCCGCAAAATCAAGCAAAATCTTGATAGGCAGGATACAGGAATGGTTTTGCATTTGCAAGCTAAAAGAAAATGTTGATTTCCGCTATTTACAACGCCCGATTTTTATGCTATACTACACCGTAAGGAGAAGAGGTTATGAGTATAAAAGTCAAGGCTGCTCTGGCATTTATGGCATTCGCAGCGATACCGCCTGGCGTGAGCGCCCAGGGAACAAGCGACTATTACGACTCTTTCTACAGCGATTATTACAAGTCATATCCCGTCGCGAACAAGCCTCAGGCCCTATCTCCAAGCTTGCCGCGGAATATGGAGTTTGTCTCGCCCGGCTCCGTCCCGGCCCAGGATGTGGGCAGAGCCGCGCCGCTTGCGACCCCTGTCGCAGCAATTCAGGAACCCGCGCCCATGGGCGCGCCGACACAGGCGGGCCAGCCGGTGATAACGAAAAAGCAGGTAACCTACAAACCGCCCTCCGAGGTGGATTCGCACTACAAAAGCGTAACCCACGACACCAAGACTTGGGATGTCGAACTTCTATACCAGCAGGGCTGGGGCCAGTTCAGCTTCCTTATGGACGTCGGCTCGATTCTCAACTGGGACGAGTCCAGCAACAACCAGGCGATAGTAAGGCTCTCTAGGGACTTCCTGTTCAAGAACCGCCAGATTGTGTTCAGCGCCTCGTTCGGCCAGGGAAAGCTTACCACCGACCGCACCTCGGACGACGATATTTTCAACGAGCTCCACCTGATTTCCCTTGGAAAAGGAAACGCTAACCTCCAGGATTGGTCGGTAAGCTTGGGTCTTCGCAATTGGACGCGCTGGGCCGGCTGGGACATCACGCCGATGATCGGCCTCAAAAAGAAAATTCAGAAGTTCGAGATGTACGACCACGTAGCCCCCGCGCCGTTCTACTTCGAGGCGCTCTGCTACGAGGATGACTACGGCACCTGCGCCGACATCGACCTTACCAACATCGACGGCATAGACTACTCGGATCTGGTATATATATATGACGATGAAGGCGAATACTGGTACGTCGACATGTCGGCCGAAGATCAGGCGTATTATAACGAGGGCGGCGCCCTCCTGACCATTCCCGGCTGGGGCTACGACGCCGAAGCAGACGCGGACGTCGAAAACATGTTCTATGGCATGCTTATACCCGAGGACGACTTCTGCTATTACACGGTGCTTGGCGACTACGCTTGCCTAGCGAACGAGGATAACTCGATTCTCTACGCTTTCGGCGGCGTGTCCAGCCTGAACGAGCAGTGGGGCATAACGCACATTTATTATGTCACGTGGTACGGCCCTTTCCTCGGCATGAATTTCGAACGGGCTATATCGCCGCGCGAGCTGGTCAATGTGTACCTCGAGCTTTACAGGCCGAAATATACCGTCTGGGGCAACTGGCCCAACCGCGACGACTGGATGCACGACCCGTCCTTCTACGACAAGGGCTCCGACGCTTGGGGCTACCTGGTCGAGCTGAAATACAAATATATGTTCAAGCCCGGCGCGGAATTCATAATCGGCGCCAACTGGGAGTATATAAAGGTTGAAAACGCCGACACGACGCTGTTCTTCGCCGACGGCCGCGGCATGCTCGCGGGCGAGGAGTTCATACCAAACTCGATATTGCACGCAAGATGGTACAACGTCGCAGTCTTCGCGGGCCTAGGGTTCAAGCTATGATGAGGCGGACACTGACATCGCTGTCTCTGCTCCTGCTGGCCTCGACGCCGGCCGTTTCCGCGCCGAAGAAGTCGAACAAGGCCGAAATGCTCGAGGCCGCGCGCGCCGCGAAAAAAGGTGGAAAGCCCAAGACTGCGGCCCGCCCGCCGGCGAACTCGAACAAGCCGACCACGGCCGCCGCTGCGACCACTACGAAACGCGACTTCAAGGGCAATACCCAGGTCGAGGTCGATACGATAGCCAGCGACTTGATGAGCATGTGCCTCTCCTCACGCTGCGACGGCGACATAGCGTACAGCAACTGCTTCACGAAAGAAAAGATGGAAACGGTAATAGCCTCCGATTCAACATGCAAGGCACTGATGTCCGAGGCGACCTCGCCCCAGACGGCACAACTGATAAAAACCGAAACCTGGCGCCAGATGCAGCGCAGGTTCGAAAGCGCTTGCTCGAACGCCAATGGGACAATCCAGAACGGCGAGTGCATGATAAAGATTTGCTACAGGGCGACTGTCCCTCCTGGCGCGGGCGAAGGCGGGCCGATACAGAATTGCAAGCCGATGAGGATAGGCACGAACGTTATGTGCAGCTATACTACGTTCGGGTTCAGCGAAGGCGATATGGAATTCAAAGCCAAGGCCACCGCCGAGCAGGAAGCCGCCAAAATCGCCGCCACCATGACCCTCATCACCGGCGGTATCGAGGCCGGCATGAACGTGGTCACTATGATTAAAACCTCCGCCGAGCTAAAGAATGCGAGTAAAGGCGAAGGAGATATTATATACTTCTTCAGTAATAAAGGTATTAGCGAAGGAAAAACATGCCTTACTAAAACCTACGATAAGGAAATTGTGAAAAACGGATGTGAGGGCTACGACAACGACGAGCCGGATAATGATGAAGGTGGAAAATTCTGCTCGAAAAAAACATCCTCTTACAATACTTATGAAAAGATTTGTAAAGGGGAAACGACTACAGGCGCGCTAGGGGGAGGGGACAGCAACGATGATATGCCCTCATGCAATGATACAACATATAGCGAAAGTGAAGAATTCGATACGGCTTCTCCATATCAAAATGGGAAATCATGCTGGGTATTCATAAAGAACTCGAGCGAGCTTGCAAAAACAAACAAGGCTAACGAGCTTGTAAGGAAGTTCGGAGCCATGAACAACCCCGAGGTGGAAGAAGCACGCGAACGCGTCAATATGATGAATGCGATAGGCGCGCAAACAACGGCCGGTATGTACGCGCAGGGACTTGGAAGCACGTTTAGCAGTAGTGGCGGTTCTGAGGACTGTGCAACGGCAAGAAGCATTTATGCGACCAACAACACCTTGCTCAACGAAGTAAATACTTATAACTCCCAGAACCCCTCTGAAAAGTTGAATCCAGGCACCTGTAAGCAAACGGGCACAAAGGTTGGGAACGGTTTCGAGTACACTTGCCTGACACAAGCCACTACCGCTAACGCCTGCAAATTCGAAAAGAATAGGTATGTCAAGATAAACACTGACGCTGGTACATATGCTTCGACCTATTCATATAAGTATATATGTACGGGTGATTGCAATGATTGTACAGTACAAAATACGCCAATAGATCATATGAAATATAATAGTCTTTCTGCTGCCAATAAAAAATGCTATGAGGTACAAGGGACTGCTACAGCAGGCGGAGCGACAAATATTATGAATATGTCCTACGACATAAAGCAGATGAATAATGAAATAAAGACGCTTACCAAAGAGGATAGAAAAACTATATGGGAAGCCGAGCGTGCAGAAGCCCAATACAACGAGAACCAGAAAAAAATAAAAGAAAAGAACGAAGAGATAGCCTCCCTCAAAGCCCAAAAGGAAGCCTCTATGTCTGCAGCTATACAGGGTGGAATGAATACTGTTCTAAACGGAGGTCTGGCTCTTTCCACTGCCAATAAGGCCATAGAGGCCAACCGCGGCCTGCGTACCGGCATGTGCTGGGTGGGCGAACCCTCCAAAGGACTCCAGTTTGCCACAGAGGGTCAGGCCAAGGCTGTCGGCTGGAGATAGCTGATTACGAAAATCGCCCCCATGGCAAGCGCGATTCCCCATACTATAGCGGGCCCGGTCGCAAGGTCGAAGTAGAACGAGGCAAACAATCCGCCGACAAGCCCCGCCATTGCTCCCGCATACTCAAGCGCCCTGCGCCGGAACTTGCCCCGCACGAAATACGTTCCGACCGCAGGAAAGACAAGCGACGCGAACACAAGATACACCCCGCAAAGCTGGACTGACACCGTTATGACCGCCGCGATGACAGGATAGAACCACCGCCCAAGGAACAGCGAGGGCTTTGAGTAGACAAGCGCCGCCGCGACAATGAAAATCCCGCCCGAAAACAAAATCCTGCCCCAATCCGCAAGCAAAAGCTGCCCGGACAGGATATTGTTTATATGCTCCGCCCCGTGCGGATTGACGCTAAGCACAAGCAGGACGAACGCGGTCGAAAGCACGAACGTGCAGCCTATCGCAACCTCGTTCCACTTGATAAGCGAAACCCCTACGGCAAGGCGCACAACCTCCGGCGGCGCGTCCTGCAACGACGGGGCAAGCATAAGCGAGGTCGAACTTGGCTTGACTGCCGCCAACTGTTTTCCCTGCGCATTGCCGCGCCCGTCGTTTATGGCTTTCTCAATATCGACATGCTTTCGCTCGAGCCATTTGAAAAGCAGCGCACCCAAAAACGCGAAGAAAAACGCGCTCGCCTGCGTGGCGAAAAAAGGCATGCCGAGCACCTCCGCGAATATCGCGCCCATCGCCGCAAGCTGGGCAAGCGACAGGTCTATGAATACGGCGCCGCGCCGCAATACCTCGCGCCCAAGCGGCACATGTATAAGCAGCATAAGCGCGCCGGCCACGAACGCGGGCACAAGTATCGCGATGTCGCCCATGTCATTCCCCTTTCATTGCCTTGATTGTGTTCTCGAAAAGCGCATACAAATCGGCCGCGCCCTCTCCAACGGTAAAGGGAAGCTTATAGGCGGGCTTGCCAGTCTTTTCGGCAAGCCATTTCGCCGCATCGGGATTCTCGAACGGAGCATATAGTATAATGTCCGCTTCGATTCCGACAAGTTGCGACAGGTGCGCCGCAGTCGGAGGAATTCCCGGCTTCGGCTCAAGGTTTCCAACCTCGTCCATCCCAAGCCACACAAAAAGATACGCCATGTTTTTATGGTGTGTAATCGCGCGCTTGCCGCGAAGGTTTTTTGCCTGAGCCTCCCATTTTTTCATCGCCGTCGACCACTTTTTCTTGAACGGCTCCGCTTCCACGCCAAGCCGCGCCGCAATCGCATCTGCAATAGGCAAAATGTTGCGCGGATCAAGGTGGACATGAGGATTTCCCTCAGGATGGACGTCTCCATGTGAACGGCTGACGACAGCGGGCTTTTCAAGCATGTCCACGTAATTCGCGGCATAAAGGACGTCGGAATCGCTCCTTCCCACCTTCTGCAAAAGCACGGGAAGCCAACCAATCTCAAGCTCCGCGCCGGTGCAGATTATCACGTCGGCATTGCGCACGCGGGCGATAAGCGACGGCTTCGCGCTTATGACATGCGGATCTTGAAGCGCGGTCGTGGCGGAGTATATGTCCGCCGCCGGGTCAAGCTCCTGGACAAGCGCCGCCCATTCCGGCTCGCACGTGAAGACACTCTTGGCAAAAACAATGCCGGGCAAAAGCAGGAATATAAATAGAAACTTTTTCATATTGCCTCCTTAAAAGTTGTGCGCTGCATGCGCGCCCATCGAAACGGTGTATTGGAGCATGGCTCGCGATTCGTCGCCGAATCCATATTGCAGACGGAAACGCCCGAACTCGCTCGTATTGTATTCAAGCATGGCGACATGCTCGTCCGTACGCTCGTCGGACAAAATCGCGGAATACATGTATCCGCCGCGCCAACGCTCGGCCCACTTGTACGTCGCAGCAGCATAAAATCCGCTGTCGACTTCTTGGCGCCGTACATATTCGCCGTAAAGCGAGGCCTCGGTTTCCTTGCTGTTCCCGTTTGGCGAATACGAATATTTGAAATCCGCCCCGACGAATTTTTGCTCAGGTTCAATGAACCCGAATTCATCCTCGACTTCGCCCCTGTGATAATAGGACGCGCCAAGCCGCCAGGCATGCGCGTTTCCGCCGCCGATTCGGACGTATGCCGTAAGGTCGTTTTGCCCGAACGCTCCACCGCCAATCTCGCTGTAAAGCGCGCTCGGCAAGACTACGGAAGCCTGCACTCCGTCCGCATTAAAGAATCCCTCGGAGCCGAAATAGTCCCTCATGACAAGCGGTCGGAGCGCAAAGTCGTCCGTATGCCGGTGCTTTTCGTTCAGGTATCCGAATATCGGAAGCATGCGACCAATGCTCAAAGTCAAGCCGTTTTCAAGCGAGGTCGTACGTATGAACGCCTCCTCGATTTCCGCTGCTTCGTCGTCTTTTAGTGCCACTGTAAAGTTGCCTTTAAGGTACGGGTCTATATCCGCGTTGATGTTCAGCTCCGACTCGCCTATAGAAAAGCCTTTCGGAATTTCGTCGTTTTCCCTGTCCGCCAAAAATCCGTTCAGGACAAGGCCTATATTGGGGTTGAGCGGCTTGACAGTATCGGCGGCGTTGGCCCGTACGGCCGCCGCAAGCGCCAGCATGGCGCAAAGGTATTTTCGCATTTCATACTCCTTGTTGCGTGATTCGATTGTAGTGTGAGGTCAAATCGACGCAGGCGGAGCGGTGGAAAAGTAATCGTGCGGACATCCGTCCGCGACAAAATACTCAAGCTCTATAGGGGCAAGCTCCGCCAAACGCGAAACGGGCACGGGCGCTTCGACTTCGGACGGCGCACCGGCAGCGGTATCGCTTATGAAGTGGCACAGCTCGCAGTCGTTGTGGTACGCATCGTCGTCCATATGGATATGCGCCGCCGCAGCCATCTGAACGGCCAGGAACGCTATAACGAAGAAATGTGCAAATGCTTTCCTCATGGCTTGGTATTCTAAGGCATGCCGCGCAGATTGCAATTTATTTTTTCTGGAAAATTCCTTGGCAATTTCCATTTGCTCAGGTATAATTTCATCATGAAACGAGTTTTCGATATACCGCTTTCCACGCCGTTCTTGCCGACCCTGTCCCGGTTTATATTGGACAAGGGAGAATTGTCCGACCAGACCGTACTCCTGCCCACTCGCCGTGCCTGTCGCGCGTTCAAGGAGGAGCTTCTGCGCGCCTCGGGCGCCAGGGCGATTTTCCTCCCGAAAATCCTGCCGCTTGGCGATGTAGAGGAACCCGAGGATTTGCCCGATATGGACGCCGATTCGCC
>JAISGI010000005.1 GCA_031263095.1 Rickettsiales bacterium
GGCGTGCCGGTCGAGGAGATTCAGCGCGGAATAAAATATGGCGTGCGCAAGGTGAACGTCGACACCGACCTGCGCTTGGCCGCGACGGCCGCAATACGCGAAGTCTTCTTCAAAAACCCGGCCGAGTTCGACCCTCGGAAATACCTTGCCCCGGCGCGCGACAAAATGCAGGCGCTTTGCGAGCAGCGGTACGAGGAATTCGGCGCACATGGGCAGGCCCCGAAAATCAAGCCCCTGTCCCTTGCCGACATGGCGGCGCGGTACAAGAGCGGCGAGCTTGACCCCGTAATAAAATAATCAACTAAAAAGTCGCTTCGCTCTTTTTTAGTTGGAATTATGAGAAAAACTCCCAGGGGAACCCCGGGAGTTTTTCGCTTTTGTTTTTTGAATGTTGTATGAAAAAATATTTTCTGATATAATAGCTTTATGACACGCAAGCATGACATATTCAAATCGGGTCGCAAGACCCTAGCGTTGAAGGCGCGGCGAATCGCCATGCTCGGACTGCTTGCCGTAGGTTCGCTAATATATACGGCAAGCTGCTCTACAATCGGGCTACACGATGATTATCGTCCGCCCGCGCGTGTACTTGCCAAAAAGGCCGCCCAGATAGAGATATTCGCCCCGCAGGAGCAGGATGTCGAGCTTGCCAATGTTATTCGCACCGCCTTGACCGAGCTTTCCATGGATGTGCCATGGGTCGTCGAGACCATGGCGAAGCATGGCCTTTCGATAAGCATAGAACACGAGCTTGGCCCGGAAATCGCTGGCGTGTTCAACTACGGAGCCAAGAGCGGCGACCAAAAAATAGAGGTGAATGCGAACCTGATCGACGTCTTTGCCATAAACGAGGTCTTCGATATGGAGAAGGAAAAACTGCTGTCCGATCGATACCTGATTGCCTGCGTCAAGAAAACCATAATCCACGAGCTTGCCCACCAGCAGCAGTATGACCGAGGAGTGTATGCAGCCTTGGAACACCTGTTGCCGAGCGAGGCGGTCGTGCTTATGAACTTTATGGAAATCGCGGCGGAGAACTTGGGCGACATGCTTAAATACAACTCCTGGGAGAGTCAGTACAACAAAATGGACAGGCGCGACCGTCAACTGCTCGACCTGAGCGAAGAAGGCTATTGCACGGATACGTACACCAGGGGTAATTCCATACGCGCGCTTTTCATCAAGTACAACCCGTCCCGGCTTCCGGAAGGAGGACTTAGCAAGCTTGCGAGGGACTGCACGCAGATAGGGCCGTGGGGCAATGCCTGCTATTCGGAAGAGGCGATTGACAAGGCTATTGCAATGACCGCCGCGAACATACCCGAACGGTACCGCCGGCTATTGGGCGAGATGGACAAAAGCTCTATTAAAGAGAGAGAATTCGAGGCCGCGTTCAAGGCCAATGCAAAGACAGAGCCGAGCACGGAACGATGAAAAAATCTTCCGGCAAGGGCACAATCTTCAAATCCGGCAAACGGGCACTTGGCCTTAAAATGCGGCGAATCGTCATGCTTGGATTGCTTGCCGTAGGTTCGCTGATATACGCGGCAAGCTGCTCCACAATCGGGCTTGCCGAGCGGAACGCTCCGCCGAGAGCCACAGCCAAGCATGCCGCTGCGCGCTCTATCGAAGTGCGCGTCGCGGACGATACGAACCCCGGCGCGCTTATAACCGCCCAGCTTGTCAAAACCGCGCTCGAGCTGCTTCAGGTGGAGCAGCCGTGGGTCATAGAAACGCTTGCGCGGAACAACATGCACGTGAACCTTGCCGAGCTTTTCAATGCAAACGGATCGTTCAGCACGAAAGAGCCGGATAGGATTACCATTGACTCGCGCTTCGCGGAAACGAAAGAGAGCATGCGCGGGCAGATGCTGGCCGAAAGGATACATGGCTCGTTCGAGCAATACCTTGTCAGGATGATGATGAATACAATCGCGCACGAGACCCAGCATGCGCGCCAGTATGGGGCCGGAATGTTCGAGCTTGCGGAAAGAATGAAGCCGTCGAACTGTACGTTGTTCTGCAACTATATGGAGCTCGAGGCGCACATCATCGGCTGTATTGCCGAGAACTCGAACAAAGAAAGGGAGCGGGCGAAGACTCGGGAGGGGCGCGACAAGCTTCTCGATTCCATAGGGCTGTCGTGGATGTACCAGAGCTTCGGTTTCTACATGCGCAACAACTATGCGCGCACGTCCCTTGCTGCGGGCGAGTGCACGCGGAACGGGCGGGATTTCGCCCTAAGCGCGCATGCCGCGGCCAAGCGGAGCGCGGCGTCGAGCGTGTACGGGGCCGACTGCTTCTCGGACAAGGTGATAGAGGATGCGCTTGACCTTATGGAGAGTTGGACGCCGGAGCAGTATGCCGAGCGGCTCCTCCACCTCGACCAGCGGGCGTTCGCGGACATACAGACGGGCGACAACCTCCAGCCCAATCGCGGGCGGGAATAAATTTATATTGCCAAGCCGGACGGTTTGGGTTAAAATCCCTGCAAAGGAGACAACAATGCCCGCGAATTCTTTCTCTATCCTCGGACTTTTCACCGACGCAGACCTTATGGTGCGCCTGATGTCCATTATCCTCGTGCTTGCAAGCATAGTGTCGTGGACTATCATCATAGAAAAATCGTTCACTTTGAAACGAATCAAATTGGCGTCCGCGATATTCGAGCGGCAGTTTTGGAGCGGAGGGTCGCTCGACGACCTATTTGCGTCCATAAAGACAAAAACTCTCGACCCCATGGCCGCGATTTTCGTAGCCGCGATGAAGGAGTGGAAGAAGTCCTCCTCTCTCCTGCGGTCGAAGAACAACGCGCCTAGGAACATCTCGCTCAACCAGCGAATCGACCGCGTTATGGACACGACGGCGGAGCGCGAGATGAGCAAGCTTGAGGAGCGTATCGACTGGCTTTCGCTTATCGGCACGACAGCGCCGCTTGTCGGGTTGTTCGGGACGGTGTGGGGAATTATGGAGAGCTTTTCCGCGATTGGGCGAACCGGAAACTCCTCGCTCGGCGTGTTGGCGCCCGGAATTGCGACGGCTTTGGCCACCACGGCGCTCGGTCTTATCGCGGCTATTCCGGCGGTCATAGGGTACAACAAAATCTACAACGAGCTACAGAAATATTCGATAAAGCTCGAGAGTTTCGAGGGCGAGTTCACGGCCATAGTGTCGCGCCAAATCGACGAGACAATCAACAACTAGGAGCCTGCCATGCCCCATTCCAAACTGCGCGAAAGGCGGGCGAAACCCGAGGTCAACATGACCTCGATGATAGACCTTATGTCCATGCTTCTTCTGGTCTTCATGGCGAGCGCGCCCATGCTTACCACCGGGATGAATGTCGAGCTTCCGAAGGGCAAGACAAGCGCGCTTACGGGCGATGAGAAAGCCGTCAACATCGCAATCGACAAGCAGGGCAAAATCTATATCGGCAAGGAGAACGTGCCGGCGAAAGACCTGACTGCGCGGCTTGGCGTGCTTCTAAAACAAAACCCTAATCTCTCCATTGTCATCAGCGGGGACACGAACGCGCGGTACGGCCAGGTGGTCGAGGTTATGGGCGAGCTGAAGGCCGCAGGGTTCGCGCGCGTCGGCCTTAAAACCGAGGCGAACTCCGTCAAATGAGAACGCACCGCAGGATACGCGCCGCTATTTCCTCGTACATCGACCTGATGCCGCAATATCTTAAAGACGGGTTCATCATTTCGGTTTCCGCGCACTTCATCGTGCTTGCCCTGATGCTTGTCGCGCCGTATATCAAATTGCGGTCGAAGCCTAAGCAGATGCTGCGCGAGAAGATTATGATTGTCGATTTGGACGACCTTGTAATAAATAAAAACGTGGCGGTCGCGCGGGACACCAATTTACCTAAGCCAGCGGCGGGCGTCAAAGCGGTCGAGGTGGCGAAGCCTGCGCCTGCTGTTCCGACTGCTGCGCCTGCGAAACAAGAGGCGGCGAGCGCGCCGAAAGACACGGCGTTTGTCGAGACGAAACCAACCGCGGCGGCGCCGGTCAAGCCTCTGCCGGCTCAGGCGGTGGAGGGGCGAATCGATTCAATCAAGGACATACTATCATCCGCCCAAAGCCTGCGTGCGGAGCGGCGGGAAATCAAGCGAGGAATCGAGTCGGCGGATATACCGACGGCGGGCGGATCGTCGGCCGCGGGTGCGAATCTGCGGCAGGCGTTCTCGATTTCCTACATCGACGCGATACGCATAAAGCTGCGCAGTTGTTGGAACATTGACCCGGGGGCGAAGGGGCTCAAGGACATGAAGATTGTCATACGCACCTCGCTGTTGCCGGACGGCTCGATTGCCGAGCTTGAGATTGCGAATGCGCGCGAGTACAAGGGCGACGCGTGGTTCGAGGCGGCGGCGGCCTCGGCGCGGCGAGCACTCCTGTCCTGCGCTCCGTACACCAACCTGCCTGCGGCATATTACGACGAGTGGAAGGACATCGTATTTACCTTTTATCCGGACGGAAAAATCAAATGAAAAAGCCGGGTCGAGCCCGGCCTTTTTTACAGTTTTGGTTTTAATCCAATTTATACACCGTTATGCCGTTATAGTTGGCGATGTCGGTTTGGGTTATGCCGGGCGTGCTTATAGTCTGATAGCTACTTGAATCGGCGCAAGCGACTCCGTCGGTGGCCGATACGCCGTCTATCGTCGCATGGCAGGAGTAGGCACAATCGCCTGCCCTCGGCACAGGGATGGAAAGTGTGGACGGCGAGCCGACTATCGTAACGCGCGAATTGGACGCGCAGGAGCCATACTTCAAATCCACCCTATACACCCCCGGCTGGAGCGTAGAGGAATAGGCAACCTGTATATTGTTATATTGGACTATTTTTTGCCAGCGGGTTTTGTCGGGCGTGCCGATTGCCTCTTGCGCTTCGGCAAGGGTCAGCCGCATGCCGTACTTGTCGAAATCCGTGGCGGCGCCGACTTTGCAGAGCTCGGGTATAGCACAGGCGGTACAGGTATAATAATTCGCGGCGTTGGATTGGTTGGCTGAAATCAGGAGAAGCGCAATAGCTATATACTTATTTGCCCCCCCCCGTACGATTTTTGTTCATTGTCATTGTCTTCTCCTTTGGTTGACTTTTCAATGATAGCATTTTTTCGAGGGCGGCGCAAGGGATTTCTTTCACCTCTCCGGCTTTCAAATCGCCCAATTCCATGCCGGCGTAGGAGGTGCGTATCAGCCGGTTCACGTCGTAGCCGAGGGCCGAAAACACTTTGCGTATCTCGCGGTTTTTTCCCTCGCGCAATACGACCTTGAACCACGAGTTCGTGGCGCCGGCCTTTTCGACCTCGACCGTTATCGGCCTATATTTTATCCCGTCGACCGTTATTCCGCGGGCGAGTTTGTCGAACACGCTTTGGCGGGCGAGGCCGCGGACGCGCACCTTGTACACCCTTTCGAAGTCGCCTTTTTCGAGCGCTCGCTGAAGCTCGCCGCTGTTGGTCAGGAGGAGGAGACCTTCGGAATTGAGGTCGAGGCGGCCGACGGAAAGCAGGCGTCCGTACTCTTTGGGCAGAGCGTTAAAAACCGTGTCGCGTCCCTGTTCGTCCCTATGCGAAACGACGAGGCCAGCGGGCTTGTGGTAGGCGAAAAGCCTTGGTTTATCGGGATGTGCGATTGGCTTGCTGTCGACCTCTATCTTGTCGGTCGGCGCGGTGTTCAGAGCGGGCGTCGCTATGGGCGCGCCGTTCACGCGCACCCTGCCCTCGGCAATCATCTTTTCCGCGTCGCGGCGGGAGCATAAACCGGAGTCGGCGATTGCTTTCGCTATCCTCATTTGCGGCGCCTGGCGCTTGAGCACAGCGAGAAGAACAGTTGGGATACTATAGTATCGGCGGGGCGGCCAGTGGATTTGCACATAATTTCGGCGTCGTTCAAGCGTGCGATTGCCCTTAGTATTGAGGCAGGATTCCAGGCGGAGAGCTGCCTTTCGAACGACGGGCGAAGCTTGAAAAATATTATCGGGCGTGCGGTTTCGACCACGGCGGAGGGAGGCTTGCCGCCGGCCACCTCGCGCGACATTTCGTACAGGCGCCAGAAGTGATTCATGACCAAGCGTATCAACTGTACCGATGGGAAACCCTCGGCCAGGAGGCGCGGCAGGATTCTTGCCAGCCGTTTGCCGTCGCCGTCCGCAACTGCCAATGCCAAGTCTCCGGCCGAAAGAGCCGAGCTGTCCATCATGCACTTTTCCACGTCGGCGAGCGCGATTTCCGGTTGTCCGTGCAGATAGAGGGCGAGTTTCGCCAGCTCCATCCTTGTTGTCGCGCGGTTCTCGCCAACGCGGGCCTTGATGAAATCCAGCACCTCGGGCGGAATGCGTGCGAACCCCTCGGCGGCGAGCGTTTTGCGTATCAAAGTTTCAAGGCTTTCGCCCTCATCCAGATAGCTTGGCAGCGCGGCGAGCTTGGGCGAATCCTCGAACGCCGCGCGCAGGCGAGATGACGGCGAGAGCTCGTCCGCCGCGACCAAGACCAGCGCGTCGGCGCCATCGACCCTTAGCGCGGGCGTGATGTCGAAGTCGGGCGGCGCGTTCTTGACCTTTATCACTTTCCTTGCGCCCATGAAGGAAATCGAGGCAACCTCGTCGGCGAGGCGGGATGGCAGGTTCTTTTCCTCGGACGCGTCGAACTCGAACACCGAGAACGCATCGCCGTCGGGCGCGACCTGTGCCGCGGCCAAGCCTAGATTCTCGAGCGACTGGCCGCGGTCGGGGCCATAGAACAGAATGCCGAAGACGCCCTCGAACCCTGTGCGCATCTTGGCGCCGAAATCGCCTGCGCGCCACTTCATTTGCGGCCGCTCAGATAGCCGACGACGGCTAAGGAAACCTGGTTCGCGATATTCTCTATCACCAGCTTTATCGTGCCGGCGCGCAGAGCCTCGGTCGAGTACTTGTCGTTCAGGATATTATACGAAAGCGAGTGCGAGGCCGTGCCGGAAAGCACCTTGGCCGCGGCGCCCGAATCGGAAAGCTCGTACTTGACCGAAACCGTGACCATATAGCTGGACGCGGTGCCGTCGGTGCGGAGCGTATAGTCGTAAATCGACGGCTCGGCCATCTCCATATTGAGGCGGAAAGCCGGGCTCTTCGGATTTCCTCCGCTTCCGAGGCCGCGCGCGACGGCGTTCCTCAAGTCGACCCCGGGCGCGCCGTCGTAGCCCTTGACCGGGGCTATCCACACCTTGGCGGCAAGGGCGGACACGTCGCGGGCGGGCGTCTTTTCGTACAGCGGCCTGAAACCGCAGGCGGCAAGGGCCAGCAAAAGCGCGAATTTCCTCATTTTTCCTCCAGATATTTTTCGATTGCGGCCAAAACCTTGTCGCAGGTAAGGTATGTGCTTTCGTTCCTAGTCTCGACCGTTATGTCGGCGAGCGAGTATATCGGATAGCGGTCGGCGATAAGCTTGTCCAATATCTCGCGCGGGGAGTGGTCGAGCAGGAGCGGGCGCGTGTCCTTGAAGCTTGTCCTTTTGACCAGCAGGTTCAAGTCGGCCTTGAGCCAGACGGTTATGGCATTTTCCTTTAGCACGCGGCGTACGGAGTCTATTATGAACGCGCCCTCGCCTGTGGATAAAACCTTCACATCGCCTTTGGCAAGCAGCCTGTGGACGACCCTGTCCTCGACCCGGCGGAACTCGGTTTCCCCGAAGATGTTGAATATGTCGACGACCGAGCAGCCGGCGGCCTTGACAATCTCGGAGTCGGAGTCCTCGAACGCAAGGCCAAGCCGTTTGGCCACAAGCTTGCCAACCGAGGTTTTGCCCGCGCCCATCAGTCCGACAAGCACTATCGGGCGCGTCAATTTCGCCGTGTCTATCATAACCCGAGTCTAGCACCCGGCGCGGCGAGTGTCAAGATTAGCTTGACAACCCTGCCTGCGCGTGGTAGAATCGTCTTATGAACATGCTTCGTACAACGACTTTCTCGACCGCGACCCCTTATGGGGTATAGTTTCATTTGTCTTTTCCTAAACTCTATCGTATAATACCATAAAAAAGGTGGAAAAATGGTTGAACAGAACCTTGAAATCCTGCGGCATTCGGCCGCGCATATTCTTGCCCAGGCGGTCATGCGTCAATACCCCGGAGCCGAGCTTGCTATCGGGCCGGCGGTCGAGAACGGCTTTTACTACGACGTCGACGTGGCGCAGAAGATAACTCCGGAAGACCTGCCCGCGCTTGAGGAAAAAATGCGGGAAATAATCAAGGCGAACCTGCCTATTGTGCGCGAAGAAGTTCCTATCGAGGAAGCGCGTCGCATGTTTGCCGGGCGGCCGTACAAGCTCGAGATTCTTGCGGGCATTACCGATCCGGTCGTGTCGATTTACCGGCAGGGAGAGTTTTTCGACCTGTGCCGCGGGCCGCATTTGGCCTCGACCGGATTGTTGCCGCCCGATGCGTTCAAGCTTACGAGCGTTGCTGGCGCGTATTGGCGCGGCGACTCGAAGAACAAAATGCTTCAACGGATTTACGGCGTGGCTTTTGCTTCGAAAGCGGAGCTTGCCTCCTACCTTACCATTATGGAAGAGGCGGTGCGGCGCGACCACCGCAAGCTTGGCGCGGCAATGGACTTGTTCCACTTCGAGCCGGAGTATGCGCCGGGCGGCGTGTTCTGGCACCCGTATGGTTGGGCGCTTTTCCAAAAGCTTGTGAACTATATGCGCGCGCGGCAGGAGGCGGAGGGGTATGTGGAAATCTCGACTCCTGCGGTATGCAATCGGCTTATGTGGGAGACGTCCGGGCATTGGGACAAGTTCGCGCAGCACATATATTACGCGAAGGTGCGCGACGAGGACGGCGAGTTCGCGGTCAAGCCGGTCAATTGTCCGGGCGGAATGCTTGTCTACAAGCAGGGCATAAAATCGTACCGCGACCTGCCGCTCAAAGTCGCGGAATTCGGCAAGGTCGACAGGTACGAGGCGAGCGGCTCGCTCTTCGGCCTCCTCCGTGTGCGCGAGTTCACGCAGGACGACGCGCATATCTTCTGCACGCCCGAGCAGGTCGAGGAGGAGTGCGTCAAGGTAATCCGTCTTATCATGGACATTTACCGCGACTTCGGGTTTGAGCGCGTGCGTATCAAACTCTCGACCCGGCCGGATGTGCGGCTTGGCTCGGACGAGGTGTGGGACAGGTCGGAGCAGGCGCTTGCGGACGCGCTGTCGCACAACGGCTATGAGTACACAATCTTCCCCGGCGAGGGCGCGATTTACGGGCCGAAACTTGAGTTCGTTTTGACCGACGCAATCGGGCGCGACTGGCAATGCGGGACGTTGCAGTTTGACATGAACCTGCCGGAGCGATTCGACCTTTGGTATGTAGATTCCGACGGAACGAAGAAACGGCCGGTCATGCTGCACCGCGCTTTGTTTGGATCGCTTGAGCGTTTTACCGGCATACTTATCGAGCATTATGCGGGCAAGTTGCCGTTGTGGCTCTCTCCTCGGCCGGTGGTTATCGCGACAATCACCTCGGCGGCGGACGGGTATGCACGCGAGGTTATGGCGGCGCTCAAGCACGACGGCGTGGCGGCGGAGCTTGACCTTTCGAATGAAAAAATCAGCCACAAGATACGCGTGTTGTCGGAGGCGAAAGTTCCTGTCATCGCGGTGGTGGGCGAAAAAGAAGCCTCGACGCGGACTTTGACTTTGCGGCGACTCGGCTCGAGCGAGCAGGAGACGGTCGGGCTTGACGACTTTATCGAAGAGATGGCAGCAGCTTGCGCCGGCCGCGCCAACGGTCATGCAGTGCCTCGAGCTCGGCCAGATAGCCGGGCATAACGCGCGGCGCAAGGACGGCTTTGTTCCGTGCGTGCCCGGCCATAGCGTCGAGCGTGTCTGCCTCCATGGCAAGCAGCTCGCGCACGCGGTTCCGGATAAGGTACACATCTGCGGCGGGCATGATGAATCCGTCGGAGCCGTCCCGTACATGCTCGCGCGCGAAGGGTGAATCCTGGGCCAAGACAGCGCATCCGCCGGCGCGGCATTCGGTTATGCGCAGGGCCTGTTCCTCCCCGCTTGCGGGCAGGATTGCAAACTTGGCAAGCTTCATAAGCGCGCGGCTTTTCTCGATTTCAGGGAAGAAGCGACAGCGGGACTTGATGTTGACTCTCTGCGCGAAGTCCTTGATTTTCTCCTCGTCCGGGCCGGTGCCGGAAACGATGAAGTAAGTCTCGGGTATGCCGGCCAAGGCCTCGAAAAGCGGCTCGAACCCGCGGCCGGAGGCAAGGTTTCCGCCGATGAACACTGCGTCCGCGCGTTCGGGTATGAACAGGTCGCGGCGGGTGATTGGAGCGACACCCCTATGCTCGTACACGGCGGACGGAAAAAGGAAAGATTTCGCGCCGGAAAAGCCGCCCTCCTGCGCTGCCGAAAACATGCGTGCCGAAGTCGTCATGACGTAATCTCCACGCGCGAGGCCGCGCAAATCCTTAGGTTCCAGCACGTGCGAGATTTGCAGCAGGCGCTCGCCAAGCGGAACCGTGCGTGCCGCGGCGCCCCACTTTATCGCTATGTCCGGACGAAATTCAAAGCCTAGCATGAAAGCGCGCACGCGGTTCGCAAATCCGTCCGCGCGGCCGTTTTTGCCGATGTCGAACCGCTCGAGCTCGAGGCCATCAAGCAGGCCAAGTTCGAGGCCGCGCTCGGCAACTACGCCCTGGTTCGCGCCCGCCTCCGCAAGGCCGAGGATGAACTCGGTCGTAGCCTTTCCCGCCCGGCCAAGTCCGTCCGCGTCGATGATGTGGAGAATCCGCACTTGCGCTTGTCCTTTTTTTGGTTTATGATAGCGCGTCATGATTGAAAAAGCAATATGCGAAATCTTGGCGGGCGGCGTAGTCGCGGCGCCCGCAGGCACCACGTTCGGTCTTGTGTGCGACCCGTTTTGCACGCGCGCGGTTGAGGAGATTTTCCGGCTCAAGCGTCGTCCGCGCGATAAGGCGTTGCTCTTGAACGCTCTCGACGTCGGTGCCGTTTCGTGCATTGCAAGTGTCGGACGCGAGGAGGCTGCGCTGCTTGAAAATTTCGACATAACTTTGATTTTACGTGCGAACGCGGGCGGTACCGTAGGAGCCCGCTTGGCGCGCGACCCGGTCATGCGGCGACTGCTTGCGGGTGCAGGCGGACTCTTGGTTTCTACAAGCGCGAATGTCAGCGGCGGGGAGCCGTGTCTTAGCGCAGCCGCCGTGCGTGAGGCGTTTCCCGGGCTTACGGTTTTGGACGAAGAGGCACCGCAGTCGGGCATCCCCTCGACCATCGCGTGCATAGAAAACGGCGCCGTACAAATCTTGCGCGCGGGTGCTGTCGGAAAGACGACATTGAAGGTGTTCCTTTCGAAGCGCTCTCTTATCTCCTAATCCGCATTCGGAAATTTATTTTCCGCCGGCAAGGCTTTTTCGATAAATTGCCGGATAAGCTCATAGGGTAATCGCAGAATTTATTTTTCTCTTCGGCATATTATAAATGGTACAAGCGTGATTTTTAATTGGGTATAAAAAGTAGATTTCGTTTAGATGGTTGCTACTAGACATCTAATTCCAATATGTTATAATGGGCCACATAAAGTCCCAACGACCTGTACGGTTGCTACTAGACATCTAATTCCAATATGTTATAATCATCGACGGTCGCTAGATTGTGCGAATACGGTTGCTACTAGACATCTAATTCCAATATGTTATAATCTCTAACATAGCCTCCTCCAGTTGATGCAAGTTGCTACTAGACATCTAATTCCAATATGTTATAATTACAGCGCTTCCCCACCGGACATGGTATCTGTTGCTACTAGACATCTAATTCCAATATGTTATAATCGCGTTCGGGAGGACTTCGACGCCCTCCCGGTTGCTACTAGACATCTAATTCCAATATGTTATAATATTTGCGGCTTCATATTTTGAATCAAATTCGTTGCTACTAGACATCTAATTCCAATATGTTATAATTCAACTGTCAGTGCCCGGAGGGAGAATGGGTTGCTACTAGACATCTAATTCCAATATGTTATAATGGGCTTCAGCATGCAGAATTCGGGTATTGGGTTGCTACTAGACATCTAATTCCAATATGTTATAATAATTTAGAATTGCGCTCTTGAACCGGTCATGTTGCTACTAGACATCTAATTCCAATATGTTATAATGCGTGAAAGGCTCGATAACATTTGCCTTGTGTTGCTACTAGACATCTAATTCCAATATGTTATAATCGGAACGATGAACGCCGTGCCTGCGAGATTGTTGCTACTAGACATCTAATTCCAATATGTTATAATAAATGAACGAACCGGCCTTCTACACCCGCAGTTGCTACTAGACATCTAATTCCAATATGTTATAATAAGAAAGGAATAAGAAATGGCACAAAGAATGTTGCTACTAGACATCTAATTCCAATATGTTATAATTTTGAAGCACCTCGTGCGAACCGACCTTTAGTTGCTACTAGACATCTAATTCCAATATGTTATAATTTTGGGCATGCTGTATCCTTA
>JAISGI010000034.1 GCA_031263095.1 Rickettsiales bacterium
GGCGTGTCGCTCCTTGGTGGTGCTACTTCGGTTGTTGCGAGCTCGTTCGCGCTTGCTGGGGACAAAGGGCCGAAGGCGTTTCAGACCTACCAAAATACTACTACTGGTGCGCCGTGCACCCCCGACGCTAATAATAGCACTACTTGCAAGCCTACCTCGACGACTTCGGACAAGAAGAATCTGCGAATCGCCTCGACCGTCGGCGGAGGAGTTTCGGCAATTTCCGGCGTCATCACCGGCGTTGTCGCGAACGGTGCGGTCGAGAAGCTTAAAGAAATGGTCGGCAAGCAGGAAAAGTGCGCGGAGCTTTTGGATAAAGTCGACACTTCTGGCTGGTAGTTCTTATTCCGTTCCACAATCCTCAACTACAGTTTGACACGCCGATTTTTATCCTATATAATTGTCCTCCTGTGTTCAACAAATAAGGAGAACTTATGTTCAACAGAACCAAAGGCGTAGGAGTACTTGTCGCCGAGCTTACGGAACTGCTCGCCAAGCACAACTTGTCCGAAATCGAGTACGAGCATAACGGCCAGCGCATACGAGTCTCGAACGCGCGGCCCGTTGCGGGCGCCTCAATCGCCATGCCGTCCGTACCCGCGAATTCGCCAACCGCCGCGGAAATCGCGAACATTGCCGCTCCTGCTCTTGCCGAGCTTGCCGGCGCGGTCAAGTCTCCTATGGTAGGCGTTGCCTATCTCAAGCCCGAACCGGGCGCGAAGCCTTTCGCGGTCGAGGGGCAGAATGTCAAGAAGGGCGACGTGCTCTGCCTTATCGAGGCGATGAAGACCTTTAACCCGGTCAAGGCGCCTGCGGACGGCGTGCTTAAAAAAATCCTCATCAAAGAGGCGGAGACGGTCGAGTTCGGCCAGCCGCTGTTCGTGGTGGAGTAGTCCCATGTTCAAAAAAGTCCTTATCGCAAACCGCGGCGAGATCGCGCTTCGCGTCATACGTGCTTGCCGCGAGATGGGTATATCGACGGTGGCCGTACATTCGACCATCGACGCCGAAGCCATGTATGTAAAAATGGCGGACGAGTCGGTCTGTATCGGTCCCGCGCCCTCGTCCGAATCCTATCTAAACAAATCGGCCATAATTTCGGCCGCGGTGGTTACCAACGCGGACGCGGTACATCCTGGGTACGGTTTTTTAAGCGAAAACGCCGAGTTCGCGGAAATGCTTGGCGCGCACGGAATCGAGTTCATCGGCCCTACGCCCGAACATATCCGCAAGATGGGCGACAAGGTCGAGGCGAAGCGTACTGCGGTCGAGCTTGGCATACCAGTAGTGCCGGGCAGCGATGGCGCTCTTGACAATCTTGACGATGCAACCAAGACCGCAAAGAAAATCGGTTATCCGGTAATAGTCAAAGCAGCGTCCGGTGGCGGCGGGCGAGGGATGAAAATCTGTTTCTCCGACAAGGAGCTTAAAGAGCAATTTCCCATTGCGCGGGTGGAGGCCAAGTCCGCTTTCGGCGACGACCGTGTGTATATGGAAAAGTATCTTGTGGATCCCAAGCACATTGAAATCCAGTTGCTTGGCGACAAGCACGGCAACGTCATCACGCTTGGCGAGCGGGACTGCTCTATCCAGCGCAAAAACCAAAAGATAATCGAGGAGGCGCCTGCGTCCATACTTACCAAAAAGCAATCAAAGGACATTCAAGCTGTGGTGGGAAAGGCTATGGCCAAGATGGGTTATCGTGGTGCTGGGACAATCGAGTTCCTGTTCGAAAACGGCAAGTTCTATTTCATGGAGATGAATACTAGGCTTCAGGTCGAGCATCCTGTTACCGAGCAAGTCTATGGCATAGACCTTGTGCGCGAGCAAATTCGCGTGGCGGCCGGAGAAAAGCTCGGCTACAAGCAGGCGGACATCATCGCAAACGGTTGTGCAATCGAGTGTCGTATAAATGCCGAGGATCCGGAGACTTTCGCGCCGTGCCCTGGAACGGTCACCTCGTACCACGCGCCAGGAGGGCTTGGCATACGCGTGGATTCCGGGCTTTATTCCGGGTACAAGATTCCTCCTACCTACGACTCGATGGTGGCGAAGCTTATCACATTCGCGCCTACGCGAAAAGAGTGCATCGAGCGGACCCGACATGCGCTTGGCGAATTCGTTGTCGATGGCGTGAAGACGCTTATCCCCCTGCAGCAGGAGATTTTGAGTCAGAAAGAATTTACTGACGGTACTTATCCTATACATTGGCTGGAAGATTGGTTAAAAAACCGCAAATGAAAATCTCGCTGCGCGATATTTTCATTTGGAAGATATGAGAAAAAAAGCTAGGGAGACCTCGGCTTTTTTTCGTTTTTATTTTTGGATTGTCGAAAGCTAATCCAGCACGGACAGGATTTCGGGGAATTCGGTATAGCCGCTTTCGGCATTCAGATGTCCGCCGCCTTGGATGATTGTCAGTGGTACGTCCAGTTTGGCGCTTACATATTCGGCTGCGGCGCGAGGAACATAGGGGTCGTCGTCCCCATAGAACAATGTTGCTGTGCCCATATTATTTCTGATTTTATCCCAATCGAAATCTCGGTCGATGAAGTCCCTGTTATATTCGTCGTATTCCTTATTTCCGATTTTGCCTGCAAATGGACTGACGAAGACGGATTTGGCAACTGGTCTTTCTAGGACGTTTAGGATTGAGAGCAGGTATGCTGCGCCGCAACTGTGCCCTATCAGGGTGGTGTTTGCGTCGAAGTCGGGCGTCTCCGTGTGTAAGACCTTGCACCAGCTTGCAACCGACTGGTTTTTTGGCGTTGGAAAGCGCGGGATATATACGCGGTGCCCCTTTGCCTCAAGCTGCCTTCTCAACCACGGGAACCAGTTGCCATCGGGTGAGCCGCATGTGCCGTGTATGATTACTATGTCCATCATCCCCTACAAGCTCCCTATTGCGCCCAGGATAAGCCGTTCGGCCTGTTTTTTGCATGGATCACAGTCGAGCGAGGTGGGGAATTCCTCGTTCGCGGGCGAGGCGAGGCCGGAATGCAAGCGTGGATTGTTCAGTGCCTTGACCAAGCCGTCGATTTTCTCGGCCGTGTCGCATGTTGACATATTTCCACCGCATATCGGCTTGGCCAGTCGGTTCAAAAAATCCGCGCACATAGAGCCATCGACGGTCGCGCAGCGGAAGCATTGGCGGACCTTGAGCGCGGCGGTATCCTCGGTTCCGTTTCCGAACGCCATGGTTATGTCGTACCTGCTGTAGAGCGGATCGCCGACGGAGTCCCTCGACACCCTTAGGTACCTGTCGCCGCATTTGAACCTTTGATCGTTCTCGCTCCAGAGATAGCCGCCCTGGCTTGTTTTCACGTCGTCGTCAACTAGGCCGCAGGGGAGCTTTTTCTTGGTGCCGGAGTATTCGAGCAAGGTCTTGCCAGCGGTGAACTGTGCGTGTTCCTGCTTGTCGAACAGAACTTCGGTATCGAGGTCGGAATAGCTTGTCGCATAGTCGGGCGCGAAGTTCGGCTTTAGGCATGCGGTGCCGGAGGCAGCGTTCTTAGTCCAGGAATAGACCGGGAGCGTCGCCTCGCCGCTGTCCGTCGTCGCGGTATAGTCGTCGTGGTGGAGCGAGTAGGCGACTTTCATGCGGAAGCGGTCGTCCCTTTGCGCGCCGGTGCCACCGAAATTATAGTATGCGTTTATGGGGTCGTTCAGGTTCTTGACTATGCCTTGACCTCCTATTACGAGCGTGCCGTCGGTGGGCGCACCACAGATTTTTGGGTAGGCGGGCGAGTAGGCTCCGCGCGTGGCGGGCAGGCTTCCGTCCGGGCGGCGGATGTAGGCGTCCTTGTCGAAGTATCTATAAAAATATCCGGCAAAATCGAGAGAGCCGGCGTTTGCGGTTGCGGGCGCGGCATGGATGAAGCCTTGGGTTGCGGAGGTGCCTATAGGCATGACGTAGCCGCCGAGGGTTTTCGAGTCGGAGGATTTGGTGCATACCGGCTCGCCGTTTTCGGTCGTATAGTTGCAGTTGATACAATGGTTCTGGCTGTCCTTCAGGCACACGTACGGTTCGTCAGGATGGGTGCCCCAGCGAAGTCCGGTGGTAGCGACGATTTGCGAGAGCGCGGATTTCTTCGGCGCGATATAATTGTTCGGCGTGTTCGGGTAGGACTGTTTCGCCTCGGTCGCGATATTGTCGATTACCCTTTGCGTATTGTCGGCGGCGCGTGCGGCGAGCGGCGCGAACAAAAATATTGCGGCGAGTTTGGTTATTCCCCTCATGGAAGTATTATATATCTAATTGAGGGTTTGTTCAATTAAAAAAGCCCCGCAAGAGCGGGGCTTTGGATAGAGAGAACAGGATTACGGAAGCGCTTTGGCGGCGTCCTCGCATTCTTTGAGTTCCTTCTTGAGCTCGGCGAGCTGGCTTAGGCCAATACCGCCAGCGGCGGCTGCGGTAATACCTCCGGCAGTTCCAAGAATATTTAAGCCCATACCTCCTATGAGGCTTGTATCATCGTTGCTTTTTTTGCCGGCGGCGGAGAGAACGCTTGTTCCTTCGACAGCGGCTTCTTTATTTTCCGCATCTTTTTTCGCTACTGCCGTGGCAGCGCCGGATAAAAGTTTTGTGCCGCTTGCAAGCGTGCTTACTCCGCCGCCGATGGTTCCGGCAAGCAGGGCGCCGAATAGCTTGTCCGCTTTTTCGACTATGCTGCCGCACTTGCCCTTCACGTTCGCGGTGTCGACTGCTGCCGTGTTTTCGCTTGCGGTATAGACGAAGCGGATGCGGTCAACTATCTTGACGCCCGACGAGCTGTTCGTCCTATCGTCGTAGCCGGTATAGACCGCTATACCCTCGCGTATGTCCTTTTCCTCGCAATCCGCGACGGCGGTGTCGGACACCTTAAACGTACCTGTCCTATCCGTGATGTTCAGCGACGTTATTCCGCAGAATGCGGTCGAGCCGAACGTCGGGTACGCGCTTATCGCCTTGTCCCCGTATGTGGTCAGTGTGGAAGCTCCGCTGGTGTTGAACATGTCGGTCGCAAGGTCGGCTACGTTATATTCCTTGCCCTGCTCAAGCTCGATGAACGTATCGTTGAAGTAGGTTCCGGCGGGAATGTTTATGCCCGGAGTTTCCGTAGTAGTAGTGCTGTTGTCTCTGCCGCCGGGCGCGTACGACCCTCCACCGCGGCCAAGCCGGCGTCCGGAAGCATCGGCTCCGCCACGGCCTGGTGCCGTGTTGCCACGCTCTAGTGCAGCTTCGGCGGCGGCCCCGGCGATAAGCGCGAAAGCTACCAAAGAAACCTTGTGCATTGTGTTCATATATCTCTCCTTTATAAAGTCTATGGTTATTATAGCACATTTTACCCCCCCCCGCAAGTTCTATTTTTCAAAAAATTTCGGGAAAAATGGAAAAAAGTGCAAGATGTTGCAAAAAAGTTCTTGACTTTTAAGAACAAAAGGTGTATAAAGGTGGTATCTAATGACCGAATTATATCGTTAGATGTTTTACATTGTTCTAGGCCTCCGCATTGTGGGGGCTTTTTTCAAACATATATAAGGAGTGAGAATGCTTCCGCTTGCACCAGGGAGGGATTTCACGTGGAAAGAAGTCCTCTCAATCATCCTAATCCCGGTTTGCTGGTTCCTTTACAGCCAGACCGAAAAAGTCAGGGACGAACTTTACAACTTCCGCGTGTCGGTCGCAAAGAACTATGCCACGCACGAGAAGCTTGCCAGGCTTGAGGAGAAGCTTGACAAAATATCGGAGCAGATTGCCGCGCTGTCCGTAAAAGTAGCGGCGAAATAAGGAGGGCACATGGAGAGAGAGGAAATTTTCAGGCTTAAATGCCACAATGGGCGCAACGCCCTTGTCCTTGCCAAGACTTTGAAAGCGATGAGTGCGGAGGCGGAGCTTGCGGCGGCATTTGCGAGTGTGGCGCTCAACCGTTTTATATATGAGAGCGAAATCGACGGAGAGGCGTCGTTCGTTCAGGTAGTTGCGGGCGGCGTATTGTTCTCCTGCTGGCGGAATGCGCGGGCGATGGATTTAGTCGAGCCGGGGGCGGAGCTTGTCGCGTTCGCCTCGGCCGCGCTTAAAGGCGAAGTGGCGGATATTACCCTCGGTTCGCGCAGGTTCGTGAAAGAGGGCGCAAGCGAGATTTGGACGACGGGACTTAAACCTGCCGCGCGTATCGGCGGATATTTATTCTATAACAACTGCGATTAGGAGGAAAATATGAAACAACTTAAAGGCATACTCGAAGGTAAAAAGACCTATGTGGCGGCCGTGGTCGGCATAATCACCGTGCTTGGCGCCTATATGACCGGCGAAATCGAGGCTATGGAGGCAGGCGAAGTCGCGTTGTCGCTCCTCGGCGTGATGTTCCTCAAGCGCGAGATGAGCGCGAGCGCGGCAGCGAAACTTTCCAAACTTAAAAAATAGGAGCCTAACATGACAGAAAAAAACGAAAGCGTGCTTGCTATGGGGCTCGAGACCTCGGGCGCGCCGTCCGAATATGAAATAATCCTCAAAGGCGGTATAATCGAGCGCGACGCTGAAATAGACAAGCGCTTGGCCGAGGCGGGCTTCTCGAACGAGCAGGCCCAGCTTGTCTATGACCTTGCCGAGGAAACGATAGTTCCGGCCATGATGCGCGTGGCCGCCAAGTTCCGCGCGTCGCGCGAGCTTGAAAAACTTGAGAACTATTTCGGCGGCGAGGACAGGTTCGACGAAGCGGCGCGGCAGATTTCCGCATGGGCGTCGAAGAACGTCGATGCTGCTACTCTTGATGCGCTTGCCTCTTCGTACTGGGGTGTGCTTGCGCTTTACAACATGATGAATTCGGGCGAGCCGGGAATGCTTGGTGCGGGACGTACCGCCGATAGTGCGACGAATGAAAAGAAGCTTCGCGACATGATGAGCGATCCGCGTTATTGGCGCGACAATGACGTCGACTTCATCAAGAAAGTCGACGACGGATTCAAGAACCTCTATCGCGCGTAGTAAAAAAATATAAAAATTTCGATATTTTTTTATTGTTTTTTATTGCACGGAAGTTTTTTTCATGGTACAATGAACTTGTCTTTTGTTTGAATAAGGAGAGAACAATGTTCAAAAGTATAGTCAAGAAAGCGGCGCCCGCGAAAAAGCCCGCCGTGAAGAAAGCTCCCGCAAAGAAACCAGCAGCGAAACCTGCGGTCAAAAAAGCGGCACCCGCGAAGAAACCCGCGGTAAAGAAGGCTCCGGCCAAGAAGCCCGTTGTAAAAAAGGCGGCTCCGGCTAGGACATCTGTGGTCAAAAAGGCCGCCGCAAAAAAGCTTGTGGCGAAAAAAGTCGTCGTGAAGAAGGCTGCCGTCAAGACCGTATCGGTCAAGAAGGTCGTTGCAAAAAAAAAAGTAGCGAAAAAAAAGTAGTCGCTTCTTATAAAACCAGCCCCAGCAAGGGTGAGAAAGTTGTGTTCAAGGACACTTTTTTCGATTCCATGCTGGGGTTTTTCTATATGCACACGCGCAAGATGCTGACCGTGTGGCTTGCTATCGTGGTAGCCAGCTCGTTCCTGTCCGCGTTCGCGCGCAAGCTTTTGGTCTATCGCGAACTAAAGTTCGGCATACACCCGCTTGAGATAATGTTCACCGGCGTAATAGACGCAGTATTCCTGACCCTGCATCTGTTCGTGCCGGTGTTCGTGGCTGCTGTCATCATCCGCTATGCCATTATCCGCGCGAAGAAGATACATCTGCCGCACTTCTTCGAGCCGACGTTCAGGCGCCAGGCCTCAATCTCTTTGGGACTGGCGATACTGCTTGGCGGATTCTTCTATGCCGACATATACTCGAGCACGGGATATTCCGAATCGGTAATGAAGTACTCGGCCAAGGTGGGCGTGCTTGCGTTCGCGGCGGTGCTGTTCACCTTTACCGCCTTGTACGGGTTGATACGCGGATTTTCGCCGATAGTGCGCGACGAACGTAAATAAGATTTTTGAACAACTATACTTTTAAGAGCCTCTTCCTTGAGGCTCTTTTTTTATTCCCCATAAGGGAGTGCGGCGCGAAAGCGCTTTTTTCAACAAGCAAGAAAGGATACATATATGTCAATAGAAGAATCTTTCATCAAGCAATTTGAAGCCGAGGTGCACCTTGCTTTCCAGCAGACAGGGACCAAGTTGCGCTCGACCGTGCGCACCAAGAACAACGTCAAGGGCGGCTCGACTACTTTCCAGAAAATAGGCAAGGGCGCGGCGACTACCAAGGTACGGCACCAGCCTATGGCGGTAATGAACCTCGACCATACTCCGGTGGAGTGTATGCTTCAGGATTTCTATGCGGGCGAGTGGGTGGACGAGCTTGACGAAATCAAGACGAACATAGATGAGCGGCGCGTGGTGGCCTCGGCCGGAGCGTATGCCCTCGGGCGTAAGTCGGACGAGCTTATCATTGCCGAGCTTGCCAACGCGGTACAGTCCATAGACGTCGATTCCGAGGGGATGACCAAGGCGAAAATCCTGAACGCGCTTGAAATCCTCAACACCAACGATGTGCCGGACGACGGCCAGCGTTTCGCGGTCGTGGGCGTTCACCAGTGGAACGAGCTCTTGAATCTGCCGGAATTTTCCTCGGCCGACTATGTGGGTGAATCGTATCCCCTTTTGAAGGGGGTCGAATCGCGCAAGTGGCTTGGCATAAACTGGATTATGCACAATGCGCTTCCGGCGGCGTCGGATGTACGTTCGTGCTTCATATACCACAAAAACGCGATAGGGTACGCGAGTGGGCAGGATGTCAAGACCGACATTTCTTGGAGCGGAGAGAGAGCAGCGCATTTCGTCTCGAACTCGATGAGCCAGGGCGCGAAGCTTGTCGATTCGGAAGGGGTTGTGAAAATCAAGTGCGACGACACAACCAGTATATAGTTGAAAATGTAAAAAGCCGGATTCATTCCGGCTTTTTTACAACTTTAATTTTTTTATGAGGGAGGGACTATGCTCAGCAAAAATCTATCGGTGCTTGCCTATTCGAACGGATTCACGCTTTGGCACTATAAATCGCCGGAGGTGGCGGAGAGGGTCGAGGCCGAGGGATATTTCGTCCAGGTGGCGTCCATATTATCAGCCGGCGACGTTATGTTCGTCTCGTTCGAAGATGGCGGCGGGCGTCGGACCGTCTTTTACAACATAGGCGATGGAGCCCGAATAAGGAGGATGCAATGAATTTTACCGATATAGACCTTGCGAGCCGGGCCTTGAACCTTATCGGCGCGCGGGAGATAAGCTCGCTTGACGAGGGAAGCGCGGAGGCGCAGGCGGCGGCTGGAATTTATCCGCTTGTCAAGCGTCGCCTCATATCCTCGTTCACTTGGAGTTTCGCTAGGAAAAGCGAGAGGTTGAACCGGCTTGACGGCGAGGGCGCCTGCGGGTATATCGCGAGGTTCGCGCTGCCCCCGGACTTTATACGCGCGGTCGGAATATCGCCGCGGGTGGAGTACAAAATCGCAGGTGGAGAGCTTGTGTGCAATGCTTCGGCCGTGGAGCTCGACTATATCGCGGACGTGGGCGCGGAGGGGTTTTCGCCAATGTTCGTAAGCGCGCTTGTATCCGCCTTGGCAGCTGAATTCTCGCTCTGTCTTTTGGACGACGGGACGAAGTTCAACACGCTTCAGCGCCGCGCCATGCTTGAGCTCAAAGAGGCGCGCTTGTGCGAATCGCAGCAGGAGAGCCCCAAGCGAATCGCCAGCTTTCCATTATCCAACGCAAGGAAATAAAATGTACAGACAGAGCATAACGCTTGCCTCGTTCGCGCGGGGCGAGATTTCGCCCGACCTTTACGGCCGCGGCGACTTTTCCGCCTATCGCGCCGGAGCCATGCGGATACGGAACATGAGGCCGATGGGTACCGGTGGAATCGCGCGGAGAGACGGGCTTGTCTTTATGGCCGAGCTTGGCCAGCCGGGAGTGCTTGTTCCGTTCGAATCGAACAACGGCAAGCGGTTCATATTCTTCCTTAGTGCGGGCAAGCTTTGCATATACAACGAGAAAGGTGCGGCATGCGACCTGTACGACGATGCGCGCAACGAGGTCAAGTCCATTACTACGCCGTACAACGCGGATGCCGTCTCGGCCTTGCGGCATGCGCAGAAAGGGGATGACGTATATCTTGCCACCGCGACTGCGAAACCGAAGATTATCCGCTATAACCCGTACACCGACATATTCACCATGCTCGACTGGGAGTTCGCGAAGAAGAGCGGGGCGGACAGGCTTTTGTGCCCGTTCGCCAAGTTTCCGATAGTCGAGAGGGTATTACTTACCCCATCGGGCACCACCGGCAACATAACCATCACGGCAAGCGAAACGATATTCCGCGGCGGGCATGTCGGTGTCAGGTTCAATCTGAACGGCGGGCAGGTGGAGATAACCTGGATAAGCGCTACTATGACCTATGCCGAAGCTACGGTGCGTGCAGCCCTTTCGTCGACAGCAGCAACCAAGGATTGGACGGAGCAGGCGTTTTCGGTCGCGCGCGGATGGCCGTCGAGCCTTACTTTCCACCAGGGGCGTCTTGTCATCGGAGGATCGCGCGATCTGCCCAACCGCATGTGGATGTCCAAGACAGGGGAGTACAACAACTTCGACCTTGGCGAGGGGTTGGATGACGAGGCTATCGAATTCGACATACTTTCGGACAGAGGGCATTTGATATGTTCGGTTTTTTCCGGCAAGCACCTGCAGGTGTTCACGACGGATTCGGAGTGGATGGTGTCAGGGTTCCCGCTTACCCCGTCCTCTCTTGCCATAAAGGAGCAGACGCGAATCGGGTCGATATTCGCTAAGAACCTCGCTCCGCAACTGGTCGAGGGCTCGACTGTATTCGTGGCCAAGAACGAGCGCGAGATACGCGAATTCTATTATGGCGAAATCGAGGGCGGATATTTTTCCGACGATCTGGCCTCGCTATCCTCGCACCTGCTCAACGCCCCCATCGACCAGGACTATGACCGAGTGGGGCGGACGCTTTACATAGTGCAAGGCGACGGGACAATCGCCGCACTGCTCATCAACAAGGCCATGGAGACGAGTGCTTGGTTCGCATACGAGACCGATGGCAAGTTCCTTTCCCTATGTGCAATCGGCGGGAGCGTATGGGTGGCGGTAGAGCGCTTTGGGCAGTACTTCCTCGAGCGATTTTCCAAGGACGCGGTATGCGATTCGTGCGTAGTGCGCGACCTTGCTGTGCCTACTGCGGAAGTGTCCGGCCTTGGGCATCTTGAGGGCAAGACGGTATGTGCAAACGCGGATGGGTATGTGTTCGAGGCCATAGTTTCGGGTGGGAAAATACAACTCCCCATACCGGCGCGGCGGATTTGCGTCGGGATGAAATTCGCGCACCTGCTATGCCCCCTACCGCCATTCATTGGGAGGTCGAGGCCGCCGAAGGCGAGCCGGCTTCTCGACCTTGCCATACGGGTAGAGAATACACCTCTGCTACAGGCGGATGTCGGCGAAGGGCTTAAAAGTTATACCGGACAGCAGCTTGACACGACGGAGATTCTCGACAGAAGCCTTGGCGACTTTACCGGCGACATACACATCCGGGCGCGCGGGTTCGTGCGAAACTTCGAGAGCGCGCTTTACAAAATCTCGGGAGACAAACCGTTCAAGCTTAAAATACTAAACATAACCGCCACTATCGAGTGCGTGAAATAAGGAGGCAACATGGGAACCACAGCAGGACTTTTATCCGTCTTTGACTATGCCAAGGACAAGGTAGATTCCAAGCGCAAGAGCGTCGCGGCGAACGCCGAGGCCAAGCGCGAGAACGAGTATCTTGGCGAGCTTGACGAAATTGAAACCCAGAAAATCCTTGCCAAGCAGGGGATATTCGAGGAGCAGAAGGAGAATCTCCTCAAGGAGAAGCTTGCCAGCAACAAGGCGCGCATGGCGGCGGCAGGGCTTGGCGGAACTTCGGCTTCGTTCGATGCGGCTGCGCGCGCTCTTGCAAAAAAGGCCGAGAAGGAGACGCTTGCGAACGAGTATTTCGCGGATTTGGATCTGCGCAAGCTTGAGCTTGTCTCGGCGTACAAGCAGAGTTCGAACCTCCTTCAAGCGTCGAAAAGCGGAAGCGGGTCGGCGGAAGTCGCGCTTGTCAAAAAAATAATCAGCGGGAAGAAATAAATGAGTAGCAGAATCACCTATATTGCGGACGGGCTTTCGCGCGAGTTTGCTTTTGCGTTCCGCATATTCTCACCCGCGGACCTGTGTGTCGAGATAGACGGAGAGCGTTATTCCGACTTCGCCATCGAATCGCTGGGCACGGGCGGAAAAGCCATATTCGACGTCGCTCCGCCGACCGGTTCCAGAGTGTGCCTTTACCGGCGGCTTGACTTCTCGCGCGAGTCGGCGTTTTCAACCGGTGGAGTATTCCGTGCCGAAGATCTCAATACCGAAATCGCGTACAACCGCGCGTGCGCGGAGCAAGCATACGACGCTTCTGCGCGCTCAATCAAGCTTGGCGCAGGGATTGCCGAAACGTGCGAGCTCGAGCTGCCGCGACCGCAGGCAAACCTTGTGCTTGCATGGAATGCGGATGGCACCGCGCTTGTCAACCGGGATGTAGATTTGGCTGAGAAGGTCGCGTATCTGGAGGATCTGGTCGCGACGGCGGAGGGAATATACTCCGACCTTGCCGGTGCGTTCGGATCTTCCCTTGACGCGGGAGCGTTCGGTGTTGTCAAAAACCTAATCTCGCTTGTCAGGGGTGTCATACCCGAATCGTTCATCGATCTTGGCCAGGTCGCGGACGGCGCGGACGAGCCGCTTGACAACGGAAGCATAACCGATGACGTCCTTGAACTTCAAGATCTCGGGCAGGTTTGAAGAATTCGTATGCGAGTGGAATTTGTCGAATGGGATGACAACGCCTGCACATCACTTGCGAATCGCGAGATTCCTTGAGCGTGTAGCTGGGTCGGAGAAGAAGCGCGGCCTGCTTTTGGCCTTTCGCGGGAGCGGCAAGTCGAGCATTGTCGGGCTGTTCCTATGCTGGCTGCTAGGCCGCGATCCGAACGTGCGAATCGTGGTAATATCGGCCGATTATCCGCTTGCCAAAAAGATGGTACGGAACGCGAAACGGATAATCGAATCGCATCCGAAGCTTGCTTTCCTGCGGCCTCTCAAACACTCCGAATGGGCGGGCGGGTGCATAACGGTGGCGCGGGACAGGCCGCTTCGCGATCCCTCAATCCTTGCCGCCGGTATGGGTTCGAATATCACAGGAAGCCGGGCGGACGTGGTGATCTGCGACGACGTGGAGGTGCCCAAAAACTCGAATACGCGCGCGAAACGCGAGGAGCTGCGTGAGCGACTTCTCGAGCTCGAGTTCGTTCTTGTCCCAGGAGGGGTACAGATTTTCATCGGTACGCCGCATACGGTGCATACTATTTACAGGGTGTAAAAATCCGCTTCACTTGCGGCGTTTTTTGTGGTATAATTACGTCAAATTTCCATGGGAGAGAAAATGGACGAAATTCAAAATCTGGTGCCGAAGCTCAAAGTCCTTGGCCTTGGTGGCGCGGGTTGCAACGCTGTGGATTCAATGATAGAAAACGGTGTTTCGGACGTGGAGTTCATTGCCGCGAACACGGACGCGCAGTCGCTTGCCCTTTGCAAAGCCTCGCGGAAAATCCAGCTTGGGCGCAAGACGACGCGTGGGCTTGGTTCGGGCTCAAAACCAGAGGTCGGGCTTGCCGCGGCGGAGGAATCCATTGCCGAACTTGCCGAGGCTATTGAGGACGCGGACATACTTTTTCTTGCTGGCGGAATGGGCGGAGGAACGGGTTCGGGCGCGATGCCGGTTGCGGCCTCGCTCGCTCGGGAAAAGGGCGTACTTTCCATCGCGGTTGTGACCACTCCGTTCGATTTCGAGGGAGAGAAAAAATCCGCAATAGCAAAGGACGCGCTTGCCAAACTTTCTGCCTCGTGTGACTGTCTTATCGTTTTGCCGAACCAGAACCTTTACAAGGTTGCGGGCGAGGGTTCGACGTTCAAGGCTGCGTGCAAGATTTCGGATAATGTGCTTCTTGAGGCTGTGAAAAACCTTACCGATCTTATCATGAAGCCGGGGCTTATCAACCTAGACTTTGCGGATATACGTGCGGTAATGGAAAGCAGGGGCAGGAGCATAATCGGTGTCGCAATCGAGCGAGGGGAGAACCGCGCCGCGCGTGCGGTTGAGAGAGCTCTTGCCAATCCTCTGTTCGCGAGCGAATCGATACATGGTGCCTCTGGCCTGCTTGTCAACATAACTGGCAACGCGGACAACCTTGCGCTCTCTGAAGTGCGCGAGATTATGGATACGGTCAGGGCATCTATCGACACGGCGAGCGTGGATTTCGTATTCGGGACGTGTTTCGACGAATCTATGGGGGACGACCTTAAAGTCGCCATAATCGCGACTGGAATCGGAGCGGAGGAGCGGGCTTTCGCACCTCGGCCGTCGACGGTTTTTGCGCCTATGCCGAAGCCGGTCGAACCCAAGGAGGAAAAGCCTTTCAGCGCGAGTAAGCCCAGCTCCATAGAGGCATTTATTGAGGACGAGGCCAAGGAAATCAAGAAAGCGAGCGAGCTTTTCGCATCCAAGGACGACGACGATCCAGAACCGCCCAAGGGCCGCAAGCCAAACCCTTTGACCGAATTCTTCACCAAGCTTGGCTCGGGCAGCGAGGGTAAGTTATTCGACGATGTGGCCGGTTCGGACATAAAGCTTTCCGTCGATTCCGTTTCGAGCGAGGAGGACAATGTAGTCTTTCTTGCCGGCAGTGTCGAGAAGGGCGCCAAGGAAGACAAACAAATCGACCTTATGGAGATGATTAGGAAGATGGAGGAAAACCTCGAGCTTCCGGCAATATTCAAACGCAATTGAAAAATACTTCGTCGCGCTGATTTTATATGACTCCCGGAAAACTCCGGGAGTTTTTCGCTATTATTCATTTCATTTATCCAGCAAGGAGGCAAACATGGATATGCAAAATCTGTACCGCATGTATCTGCAGGCTATCGAAGGTCGGCAAGGCAGGGAGGCGCTTTGGGACGAGTGCGAGAAGCACACCCTTGCCGCAAGTCTTGGTCGTGCGGAGGACATATTCGATTCCACGGCCGTGATTGCGGCGGAGAATTTGGCTTCGTCCCTGCTCTCCCAGCTTACGCCGCCATGGTCGAAGTGGTTTGGGCTTGGCTTTGGCGCGGCCCATGGCGATGCGGCGGCGCAAGAAGCGCTTGAGGATTACGAGCAGATAATCCAGTCTCATTTCGACCGGTCGAATTTCTATGTTGAGGCGCACCAGTGCTATCTTGACCTTGTAATACTCGGCACGGCGACAATGTTGTTCGAAGAAGCTCCGGTCGGTGCTGGCAGCGCGTTCAAGTTCACTTCGGTTCCCATGCGCGAGGTCGCGCTTGCCGAATCGAACGGGCGTATCGAGACCGTGTTTCGCACGACCTCGATTGCGCTTGGCGAGTTGCGCCTGAAGTTTCCGACGGCGGAATTCTCGGCAGCCGAGGTCGGTATTATCGCCAAAAATTCCGAGGCGCGAATAAATCTTGTCGAAGCTGTGTTGCCGCGAGAAGCGCGCGGGTACAACTATATTGCGTTTCTGGACGATGTGGACAACCTGCTCGCGCGGCGAGAGAAAATCATCCTCAAGGAAGGAGTGTTTTCGACCTCGCCTTTCATCTGCTTCCGTTGGATGAAGACGCCGGCGGACGTGTATGGTCGCTCGCCTGTCATGAAGGCTTTACCGGATATAAAGACCGCGAACAAGGCGGTCGAGCTTGCGCTTAAAAATGCGTCCATAGCCGTTTCCGGCGTGTGGCAGGCGGACGACGACGGGGTTATCAACCTTGAGAACATAACGCTTGAGCCGGGTACAATAATCGCCAAGGCGGTCGGGTCGTCGGGTCTTGTGCCACTTCGCACCGGTGCGGATTTCGACATATCGCAGCTTGTTATCGGAGAGCTTCGCGCAAGCATAGGGCGTGCGTTATTGGCCGACCGGTTAGCTTCGGCCGCGACGTTGCGCATGACCGCGACCGAGGTTATCGAGCGTGCGGATGAGATGAGCCGCATACTTGGCGCGACCTATGGCCGGTTGCAGAGCGAGCTCCTTACGCCCGTAATCCTGCGCGCGATTTCAATCCTTAAACGCAGGGGCGAGATTTCGGACATCATGGTCAACGGACGCGAGGTCGACCTCAAGTATCGTTCTCCCTTGGCCTCTCACCAGGCGGCGCGGGATGCGAGGAACGTGCTTACCTGGGTCGACGCTGTGGCCAAGCTTGGCGGAGAAGCGCTTGAGGCCATAGATCGTCGCGCGGTGGCAGGGTTCCTAGCCCGCGCTTTCGGGGTGCCGGAAAAATTGACGAGTAACTGAAAATAGGTACAATATGAGCGAAGAATCATTCCTTGCGGACTATGATCTCCTGAAAATCCCCATTATTGAGAACGGGGAGGCGGCGTGGCCGGAGCGTTATTCGCCCCAGAAAATCGAGGAGCTGCGCGTGCGTGTCGGGGATGCGAAATTCTCCTCTCAAATGATGTTATCGCCCGTGGATTCCTCGGGTGTGCAGTTCGACGTTGCCCGTCTTTCTTTCTACTCGGACGACCTTGTATTCAACGAGGGGAACGGTGCGATTTCGTTCTCTATCGGGCGCGCTAAAATCGTGCGGTGCAGCTGTTGGTGGGATCCGTCGTATGCTGAAATCGGCGGAGACGCAAGCGTCGTGTGTGTCGTATTTTCCGGAGAGGACGGCCTGCGCTATCTGTACGACGTCGAGTATCTGCGCGGCGGTGGAGAAGGCTCGGGCTATGTACAATGCGAGCAGGTAGCCCGCTTTTTACGGCGGAATTTCGTGCCGCAAATTTTTATCGAAGCGAACGGAATAGGCAAGTTCCTGCCTGAAATGCTGCGCGAGCGGCTGACTCTGGACGGGATGGCGTGCAAGGTTGTAGAGCAAACCTCGAGCAAGTCCAAGGCCATACGAATCGCGGATGCTTTCGACGCCGCGCTTGCCGGAGGGCGGCTGCTTGTCCATTCGCGTGTGCGGAGTACGCCTTGGGCTCAAGAATTCTCCGAGTGGAGCGCCGTCTCGAGCGCGCATGATGACGGGATGGATGCTGTGGCGGGTGCGCTTCTGGCCTCTGGTGTGCGCATGCCCGCACGCAGCGCCGAGCTTGACAACGCTTTCCGCGGGCGTTTCGGGCATGGCAAGAAAAAGCTTAAAATCAAGCGGTTCCGGGCCATAATTTAGGGCTTGATTTTTGCCTCGTCGGCAGGTAAAATCACGCCTCGGTCTGCGTTCCCATCGTCTAGAGGCCTAGGACAAGAGCCTTTCAAGCTCTGAACACCGGTTCGAATCCGGTTGGGAACGCCAATTTCCCCTTGACCGCTCCGGCTTTGGCGTATATCATCATTTTTCATGACCATCATAGACGCGACGAGGGCGAAGTTGAAGGCGTACAGGCGCGTATTGTTCAGGCCTCGCTATTTCCCCCTTTATGTCGCATTCATCCTTTTCATCATCTTGGCCGCGATATGCGCGCGCGTGGTTGTGTATGACGCGAGTCGACATTTTTCCTCGGCCCGCGCGCTCAGCCAGGCTTTCTATGAGGCCGAGTTCGACCTTGCGCGCGTGCGCAGCGGCGAAGCGCAAGTCCCCAGAATCTTCATCAAATCTCTGCCGAAAGACTTCAACATGGTCGAGAGCCCTGCCGAAAAAAAGGAGCTGTTCATCAAGTTCCTGCTTCCTCTTATCCTTAAAGCAAACGAAGACGTCATGCGCGAGCGCGAGCGGTTCATCGCGCTTTGCGACCTCGACGGCGTTTCAGGCGAGGACAAAGAGTGGCTTGATTTCATGCGCGGCATGTACAAGACCGAGGGTGGGTCGAAGGTTGAAATACTTGCCAAGCTTGACGAAGTGCCGGTTTCGATGGCGCTTGCCCAGGCAATCCAAGAGACCGGGTGGGGCGAGTCCCGATTTCTTATCGACGGGAACGCTATATTCGCCGAGTGGACGTGGGGTGGGCAAGGCATGCGGCCACGGGCGCGGGCAAACGGGCTTCGGCATAGAGTAAAGACTTTCTCTAGCTTGGAGGAGAGCGTGGCCTCGTACGTCAACAACCTGAACCGGACGCGCTATTATGCCGGGTTCAGGCGCATGCGGGCCAAGCTTCGCGACTCGGGCAAGCCGTTGTCCGGGAGCGTGCTTGCCAGCGCTATGTTGCACTATTCCACGCAAAAGGACGCATACATCCTTGGGGTCAAAAAAATCATACGCGACAACAAGCTTCACGAGTTCGACAATGCTCGATTGGAGGAGGCCGGGCAATGAAAATACTTTTCTTCGGCGATATAATCGGGCGGGTGGCGCGCAACTATCTTATCGAAAACCTTGCGCGGATAAAGGCCGATTTGGCCGCGGATTTCGTAATAGCGAATGCAGAGAACGCGGCGCACGGGTACGGCCTTACGCCGCTTGTCGCGGGCAAGATTTTGGCCGCTCCTATCGACGTGCTTACCCTTGGCGACCACACTTGGGATCATGAAAATATACGCGAATCGCTGCGTGGGGAGGAGCGGATTTTGCGGCCGGAAAACTGGCTCAAATTTCCGGAGGGGAGCGGGCACAGGCTTTATAAATGCGGGCGAGCGAGGGTGCTTGTCATAAATTTGCTTGGCACTCTTTTCATCGCGCGGGAGAAGGTTGAAAACCCATTTACCGTCGTATCGAAAATCCTTGAACAATACACGCTTGGTAAAAACGCTGATGCGATATTCGTGGATTTCCACGCCGAGGCGACGAGCGAGAAAGTCTCGATGGCGAACATGCTGGACGGCCGGGTTTCCGCCGTTATCGGTACTCATACGCATGTTCCGACGGCGGACGAGAGGGTGCTTGCGCGTGGAACCGCGTTTATGACGGACGCGGGGATGTGCGGGGATTTCGATTCCTCAATCGGGATGGACAAGGGCGTATCCATGCGGCGGTTTATGGGAGCGGAAGACGAGAAGCTTGCGCCTGCGGAGGGTGCGCCGACGCTTTGCGGCGTGTTGGTCGAAATTGGGCGGAGCGGTCTTGCGACATCTATCCGACGGGTAATGTATGGGAGGATACTCAATGACTAAGATATGCGTTTTGATGGGTGGAATTTCGAGCGAGCGCGAAGTATCGCTTGCCTCGGGCGCCGCGGTTTTGAAAGCTTTGCGAAGCGAAGGGTTTGAAGTGTTTGTCTATGATTTCGACGGCATTGTGTCCGAGTTTTGCGATATGATTATACGCGAAAAGCCGGATTTGGTCTTCAACATCCTGCACGGCGAGTATGGCGAAGATGGGCGAGTGCAGGGACTTCTCGACATGCTTCATGTCCACTATACACATTCAGGATTTTTTGCGAGCGCGGCATGCATGGACAAGTCCGTAGCAAAATCTGTCTTGGCTATGCATGGGATAAAAGTTCCGCGCGGACGGGTAGTGTCGTGCGGCGATTTTCCATTCGCTGATTTCAGTGTTCCTTATGTATTGAAGCCGGTCGCGGGTGGGTCGTCGGTCGATGTGCATATCGTCAAGGAGCCTATAGCAGCGTGGCCGTGCGCTGGGGACAAGGCGTTGCTTGAAGAATACATTCCAGGGCGCGAGCTTACGGTGGCAATCTTTCGCGGACAGGCGTTCGGTATAACCGAAATCGTGGCGGCGAGCGGTTTTTACGACTATGACGCGAAGTACAAGGAGGGCGGCGCTCGGCATGTTTATCCGGCGGAGCTTCCCTTTATCGAATCGATGCGAGCGGTAGAAATTGCGGAGCGTGCGTACCGTATTTTTGGCTGCAGTGGGTTGGCGCGCGCGGATTTCCGCTATGACGGGCGGGACTTTTACTTTCTTGAGATGAACACGCAGCCGGGGATGACCCCGCTGTCCCTTGCGCCGGAACAGGCGTCGGCGAGCGGGATTTCCTTTTCCAAACTTTGCCGCATGATGGTTGAAGACGCGTTATGAGAAGCAACTTCATAAGCCGCTTGGCGCTCTCCAATTTCCGGTCGTACGAGAGGGTATCGGCCGAGGTCGATGGCGCGAAAACCATCGTCATCACAGGTGCGAACGGGGCCGGGAAGACCAACATACTCGAGTCGATTTCGATGTTGTCGCCGGGCGGACCGCTTCGCAAAGCCTCGCTAGCGCAGCTTGGGCGAATCGGCGGAAATCCAGCGGTATGGACTGTATATGCGCGCGCGGGCGAGCGGGACGTCGGAGTATCGTATGCTTATGGCAATGTTGTGGGCGAGGATGAGGAGGGTGGTCGGCGCGTGCAAATCGACGGCGAGGCGGGCGAACTATCAGCGCTTGCGCGCGCGTTCAAGTGCGTATGGCTGACTCCGCTTATGGACAGGCTTTTTACCGAGGCAGGGGGCGAACGGCGGCGGTTCCTCGACTCTTTAATCGCGAACTTTTATCCCTTTTACGGCGAACAAATATCCCAGTACAATTCCATTCTCAAAGCGCGTGCGAGGGTTTTGAAATCCTCGCACCCGGACATGACTTGGGCGGGCGCGCACGAGGCGGAGATTGCCGCACTTGGCGTTTCAATCGCGGCCATGCGTCTGGAATTCGAAGAAAAACTGAATGCGATTTTGGCGGTGTCGGAGGATGGATTTCCCGCGCTTGTCATATCTGTTTCTGGCACAGTGGAGGACGCTCTGCGCCATGGCTCGGCGGTGGCGGCGGAGGAGCGGTTTTTGAAACTCCTCTATGACGGGCGCGAAGACTTCAAGCGGCAGGCGGCGCCGGCCACGCCGGGCGTGCACAGAAGCGACTTTTCCGCGCATAACCTTTCCAAGCAAATCGACTGCGCCCAGAGTTCTACCGGCGAGCAGAAGATTGCGGTGGCGAGCGTGCTCCTCGCCTATGCGAAAATGATTCACCTTTATTTTTCCGAGTGGCCTTTGATTATCATAGACGAGGCGCCGGCGCACCTTGACGAATCGCGGCGAGCCCAGCTGTTCGCGGCACTCGAGGCCTTGCCGTCGCAGGTATGGCTTTCGGGCACGAGCGAGGCGGACTTCGAGTATTTCCGCGGGAAAAGCGTCCGGTTCGTGTGCGTGGAGAATTCAAATTTAGCTTGATTTTCCTGTGGAAATGTGGCCTTATATATGTCCAACCAACCCTGGAAAAGTCATGAAGCTTTTAATAGTCGAGTCGCCGGCAAAGTCGAAAACTATCGGCAAATACGTGGGTTCGGATTATGTCGTCGTGCCCTCTATCGGTCATGTGCGCGACCTTGAGCCCGTGGACGGCTCGGTCGATACCGAGCGTGGCTTTGCGATGAAGTGGCAAGTCATGCCGGGCAAGGAAAAGCAGGTCAAGGAAATCGAGCGTCAGCTTAAAAAAGCCGACGAGCTTTATCTTGCAACCGACCCTGACCGCGAGGGAGAGGCTATATCGTGGCACATCGCGGATATTTTGCGCGGACGAGGCGAGCTTACCAAACCGGTTCGTCGCGTTGCTTTCCACGAAATCACCAAGTCTGCGGTCGCGAAGGCGTTGGCCGAACCGAGGGACATTGACCAGAAGCTTGTCGATGCTTATTTTGCGCGTCGTGCGCTTGACTATTTGGTCGGGTTCAAATTGTCGCCGGTTTTATGGCGCAAACTACCGGGTTCGAAGTCTGCCGGGCGAGTACAATCGGTCGCGCTTCGTCTTATTTCCGACCGGGAGAAGGAAATCGAGACCTTTATCAAAAAAGAATTCTGGTCGGTCGATGGCAAGTTCGAGACGGGAGAGGGCAAGCCCTTTGCGGCGAAGCTATTCTCGCTTGACGGCAAGAAGCTTGACAAGTTCGATATTCCGACGGGCGCTAACGCAAGCGACATTGTGGCGCGACTTTCGGGCGACTATAAGGTCGGGAATATCGAGCGGAAGAAGCAGGCCAGGAAGCCCGTGGCGCCTTTCACTACTTCGACCCTGCAGCAGGAGGCGTCGCGCAAGCTGGGCTTTTCGGCCAAGCTTATCATGTCCACTGCGCAGCGGCTTTACGAAGCCGGGCACATAACCTATATGCGTACGGATTCGGTCAACCTTTCGGCGGAAGCGGTGTCGGCCATGCGCGACATAATACTTCGAGACTATGGGGCCAATTATTTGCCGAAGTCCGCGGTGTCGTACGACAACAAGTCCAAGAATGCGCAGGAGGCGCACGAAGCCATACGCCCGTCGCATTTCGAAGCTCCGCCCAAATCCCTTATGAGCGAGCTTGACGCACAGCAGCTAAAGCTTTACGAGCTTATATGGAAGCGAGCGGTGGCGTCGCAGATGGTGCCGGCCGAGCTGAACCTTGTCGCGGCGGACATCATGGACGGGAAGGGTGCGATATTCCGCGCGAATGGTTCGATGATTGCGTTCGACGGGTATATGAAGCTTTACCGTGAAGACATGGACGACGTGGACGGGGACGATGAAAACAAAATGCTTCCGACCATGGCGGAGGGGGACATAATAAAAGCCCTCGAGATAAAGCCGGAGCAGCACTTTACCCAGCCGCCGCCGCGGTTCGGCGAAGCCTCGCTTGTCAAGCGCATGGAAGAGCTTGGAATTGGGCGGCCGTCGACCTATGCTTCGATTTTGTCGGTCATACAAGACCGCGGCTATGTCGCGCTTGAGAAGAAAAGGTTCATACCAAGCGAGCGGGGGCGAATCGTGTCCGCTTTCCTTGGCCACTTTTTCCCCAAGTATGTCGAGAACGACTTTACCGCGTTCATGGAAGACGAGCTTGACGAAATATCCAATGGAGCAAAGGACTATCGCGACGTTTTGGGCTCGTTTTGGGGTGGGTTCAAGCAAGCGGTGGATGCGGGCGCGGAGCTCGCCCCGACCCTTGTAATTGAGGAAATCAACAAAGACCTTGAGGCGCACTTTTTCCCTCCTCGCGCGGATGGGAGCGACCCACGGGAGTGTCCGGAATGCCACGCGGGCAAGCTTGACGTTCGTCTTGGGCGTTATGGTGCGTTTATCGGCTGCTCGAACTATCCGGAGTGCAAGTACACAAAGAACCTTACCGATATTCCATCGGAAGATGGCTCGGCCGACGAATCCGGGCGGGTCAAGTCGGCGGAGGGGCAAGTGCTTGGCCAGAACGAGGCGGGTGCGAATGTCTATCTGAAGACCGGGCCTTATGGCCCGTATGTTCAGCTTGGCGAAGCGGTCAAGGGAGATCCGCGCGGGCCGGTGCGATCCTCTATTCCGAAAGGCGTGCTTGTCGACTCGCTTACGCTTGAGCAGGCGATATTTTTGCTATCGCTTCCGAAGCTGCTTGGCGTGGATGACGACGGGGCGGAGATTACTCTGCACACTGGGCGTTATGGGCCCTATGTCAAGAAAGGCGACGCTTTGAAAACCGTGCCCGAGTCGATGAATATATTCGACCTTACCTTACAGCAGGCGCACGAGCTCCTTATCGGCGCAGTATCGAAATCGCGCGGAAAAGTGCTTGGCGTTCATCCGGCGGACGGGACACAAGTTCTTTATCACGCCAATGGCAAGTACGGCCCCTACGTGCAGCACAACCGCATTTTTGCGACAGTCAAGGAGCCGGAGGCGGAGGTCACACTCGACCTTGCGCTTTCCAAGCTTGCGGCGAAGGAGAAGTCGAAGAAATGAAGACCGTATGGTATCTTTTGAAAGCATACTGGAGCAATGCCAAGGGGCACCGAACAGCTATGTTCGCGACTGCGTTCTTCTTTACCGCAAGCCTTGCGATATGGTCGTTCGAGCCAATGCTGTTCGGCAAAATCATCAACACTTTGCAACACGGCAGCGGCGATGGTACGATGGCGGCAATCACCCGGCTTGCAATTGTATGGGCGGGGATGTATGTTGCTTTCAACATCCTGTTCAGAGCTGCGGAGTATATGGCGACCTCGCTTGCATATAAGGTCAAGGCCGGGTTTATCGCGCGGAACTATCGTCATCTTGCCCGCCTGTCCCTTAGCTGGCACACAGACCATCACAGCGGAGAGTCGATAAACCGTGTGAACAAGGCTGCGGATACGCTTTACCAGCTGTTCGGGTGGCAATGGCAGTATTTCGACGTGAGCATGCGGGTGGTGGGCTCGTTCACCGCTTTATTTTTCCTGAACAGCAATGTAGCGTTATTGGCCTTGGGCGTGGCGGTGTCGTTCTTTATCTTATCGTCCTTTATCGACCGCAAGATTCAGAGGCAGATGGACAGGATAAACCTTATCCAGAACAAGATTTCGGCCGTGCTTTACGATTTCATAAGCAATATGCGGAGCATTATAATCCTGCGCTTGGGGCACAAGACTGCGCGCGATTTGGATGCGAAAGTCGAGGAGGGGCGGCGTCCGAGTGTGTTCGTGTTCGGCGTGCTTGCCCAGTCGAAGTGGCTGTTCATATCGCTTACTTTTGTGCTGCTTGAGGTCGGGATAATATTCTACTATATCCGTTCGAGCTTGGCGGGGGGGGGTAGTGTGAACCTTGGCGAGCTGTCGGCTATATTCCTATACCTCGAGAAAATCGGGCAGTCGTTCTATCAGCTTGCGGATATATACTACAACCTTATGCAGCACAAGGCGAACCTTGAGAATGCTCGCGAAATCGAGGCGGCGAGCGATTCTATTCCGCCGGAGGGGCGTGCGTTTCCGTGGAAGAAAATTGAAGTGCGCGGTCTGCGTTTCTCTCATCCGAATCGGGCGGAAGAGGTTTTATCAGGCATAGACTTTTCATTCAAGCGCGGCGAGAAAATCGCCCTTATGGGCGAGTCGGGCGCGGGCAAGTCGACGCTTATGCTCCTGTTGCGTGGACTGCTTCCGGAGGCGAGCGGAGAAGTGCTTGTCGATGGGAAGCGTCTCAAGAAGGGTTTTGGCGCACTTGCGCCCATCACTACTCTCATGCTTCAAGACCCGGAGGTGTTCGAGCAGACGATACGGTACAACATTACCATGGGGCTTTCCTATCCCGAATCGGCGATAGAGGAGGCGTTGCGCCTTTCGCGGTTCGATCAAGTACTTAAAAAACTTCCGGACGGGTTAGAAACCGACATACGGGAAAAGGGCGTGAACCTGTCGGGAGGTGAGCGGCAGAGGCTTGCCCTCGCACGCAACATTTTGGCAGCGGCGGGGTCGGACATAATCCTTATGGATGAGAGCACGTCCAGCGTGGATTTTGCCAACGAGAACCTAATATACGACGGCATACTTGCGGCGTTCAAGGACAAGACAATCATCGCCTCTATCCACAAGCAAGTTTTGGTTGAAAAGTTCGAGCGGGTCGTACGCATTGAAAAAGGGCTCGCCGAAAGCAAAAACAAAGGAGCTTAAAAATGAGCGGACATTCCAAATGGGCGACGACCAAGCACCACAAGGCGCTTGTCGATGCAAAGCGTGGAAACCTGTTCACCAAGCTTGCCAAGGAAATAACCGTGGCGGCCAAGCTTGGCGATCCAAATCCGGACATGAACCCCCGGCTGCGCCTTGCCGTCGTTGCGGCGCGGAAAGAGTCTATGCCGAACGAGAACATCAAGCGTGCGATTGCGCGTGCTCTGCCCGGCTCGGGCGAGGGGGACTATTTCGAAATACGCTATGAGGGTTATGCGCCGGGCGGAGTTTCCGTTATCGTCGAGTGTCTTACCGACAACAAGAACCGCACCGCCTCTGACGTGCGCGCCATATTCTCGAAAAACGGCGGGAACCTTGGCGAAACGGGCTCGGTCGCGTTCAACTTCAACCATGTTGGCTTGTTCGTGTACAAGTCTTCGGTTGCGCCTTATGACGCGATGTTCGAGACGGCTCTCGAGGCGGGTGCTTTGGATGTCGAGGAGGAGGACGGGCAATACATGATAACTTGTGAAATCCCCCAGTTTGGCGCGCTTGAGAAAGCGCTTGCGAAATACGGCGATCCGGAGTCCGCGAAAATCGTGTGGGAGCCCAAGCTTACCGTGGAGCTGTCCGAAGAAGACTATGCCAAGCTTGAGAATTTCGTCGGACTCCTTGAGGACAACGACGATGTGCAGGAGGTTTATACCAATGGAATTTAGCTATTGAAAGATTCGGCGCGTTGGTATATCCTTTTGTCCGTGCGGCTGTAGTTTAGCGGTAAAATGCAAGCCTTCCAAGCTCGAGTCGGGGTTTCGACTACCCCCAGCCGCACCATAGCTCAATCTGTTCCTGTCGCTGCAACCTTGCGGGGCGCATGCCTCCCCCCCCCCTAACACCGGCGGGTCGCAGTGTGCTTGCGTGCTCGGTTTCGACTAATCCCAGCCGCACAAAAAAGTCAATCGAAAGTTGCTCCTTGGCTTGTAAGTTCAGTTGCTGGTACTTTCGAGTGGAAGCATGAGAAAAACTCCTCCGGGAATCGGAGGAGTTTTCGGTTTATTTATTATTCTTTAGTATTTGTTATCTTTTTCTAAGATTTTTTGCAGCCTGATTGTTAGCTATCTTGAAGCTACGCAACATACGCTTGGTGCTTCTCAATAAAGAGATATCGACTATTGGGCAACTGATAAAGCTGGAGCGTCGAGACTTGCTTGCAATGCCCGATGTTGGTCGTGTATTCATAAATAGGATTGCCTTGTTTTTTTCTTGATATTTATTGGTCGGCTTGCTATAATATCTCTATGCAGGGATATTTGATTCTTAGTTGCTTTTTTTGTCGGCGTTACGCCGACTAGTATTCTTTTGGCCCAGTGGGGCTGTAGCATTATTTCACGAAATAGACACAGGAGAAAGTTATGAAAATACATTATGGTGAGAAGAATTATATAGAGCGCGGTCGGCTTATGGACCTTATCCGTGCGACAAAGGCGAGCGATGGGCGGGCAAGGGCCGAAAATCTTGACAAGGCTTTCGCAGTGATGCTTGACAACGGAATATGGACTAAGCGTGCGTGGGGCACATACATGTACCTTGTCGGCGAGAGGCAAAAACTGCTTGCCATGTAGGTCTTCCGTTAAAAAAAAGCCCCCGTTTCCGAGGGCTTTTCGATTATCTCGAATAGAACTCGACCACCAAGTTCGGTTCCATTTTGACCGGGTAGGGCACGTCGGCGAAAGCCGGTATGCGCGCGAAAGTCGCGGTGAACTTCTTGTCATCGACGGCAAGATAATCGGGTGTGTCGGTCTGCTTGTTATTCTGTGCCTGCAGCACCGCCGGAATCGTCCAAGACTTTTCGGTAAGCGAGATTACGTCGCCGACCTTGGCTTGGCAGCTTGCAATATTGACGCGTTTACCGTTGACGCGGACGTGGCCGTGGCTGACCAGCTGGCGCGCGGAGAAGACGCTTGGCGCAAAATTGGCGCGGTAGATAATAGCGTCGAGGCGGCTTTCAAGCTGGGCTATGATTTCCTCGGCGGTGTCGCCGCGGCGGCGCATGGCCTCGTCATAATAGCTCCTGAATTTCTTTTCCCCGATGTTGCCGTAGTAGCCCTTTAGCAATTGTTTCGCGGCGAGCTGTTTGCCATACTCGGTCTGTTTGCCGCGTGCGGTCGGGCCGTGCTGGCCGGGTTTGTACTTGCGCTTGTTGACGGGGGATTTGGGCTTGGCCCACAGATTTACGCCATAGCGGCGCGCTATCTTTTGTTTGGCCTTTACTCGTTGGCTCATTTTTACTCCTTGATTTTACAGGTTTTTTCCTGGTTTCCCGATAGTCCTTAAGGAGAGAGGCTTATCACGCGGGGAGGCCGCGCCAATCGACTCTGCGTTCTCGGATGGACAAATCATATAGGCCGAGGAAGCTCAAGTCAAGAGGAAACTTGACAAAAAGTCGTAGATTGCTATAATTTTCCATATTATATTGAAGGAGAATTCGGATATGAAACGCATACAAAAAGGCATAATAAAGCTGAACAAGGACAGGGCCAAGGTGCGCGAAGACCTTGTTCCATACGATGCGCTTAGGGAGAAGGCCAAGGAGTCGCCCTTGAACACACTCGAGCGCAGGATAAAGGGACAGCAGGTTGGTTCGGCAAGGTGGCTTGTATATATCGAAGAGCTTAGGCGGCGGTATAGCCACTAGGACTTAGCGGCTTATAATCTGTCGAAGCATGGTCGTGTTGCCGACGTAGTCCATGAAGTCCTTGAACATCGTGCATTTGCTGCGGTTGATGCAGGCGGCGCACTGCGCATAATCCTTGAATCTTGCCACTATGCCCGAAAAGTCGGCGCGGGTGCGTCTTGTCTCTATCGACAGTTTTCCGCCGGCCTCGGCAAGGAAGCTGAATATCAGCTCGATATACGGGCTTTCCTTGTCGAAGCTTCGTATCACCATGCTTTTAGTGCCGTCGCTTGCGACCCATTTGTTGCCGATTTTCCTGAAGCCCTCGATGCAGAAGCTGTCCGTGTCGCCGTGGACGCTTATCATATAATTCTTGGCCTTGGGCAGCATTTTTTTCGTCATGGAGCCGATGTCTATCTTCATCTCCTTGTACTGTTTCCTGTACCCTTTGGTGCGCACGCCTACGTTTGCGATTATGTTGAAGCTTGACGGATAACGCGGCTGGCTTTTGCTTCTCGCTATCACGCCGATGCTTATTTCCCGCGGCGTGTCGGAGGCGAGTTCGATTACCGCGGATTTCGCGTCGGTCGGCAGAGTCCAAGAGCCGTCGCCGGAATGCGCGGCCTTGTCTATGCGCGCTCCGTCGGGCACTCCCTCAAGTTCGAACATCGTGTCCTTGGGCGGCTGGAACGAGCGCAGGGTTATTTCCATCCTGCGGCCTTTGAGCGTATAGTCGGCGGAGATGAACGGGCCTTGGTGCATGCGGTCACCGACGAAGTGCGCGTCGGAGACTATTTCCGCTCCGGCCGAGTTTTTTATCATCACCAGGAATTGGAACGCGGCGATGGTGTCGGGATAGCGGATTTCGGTGGCTTTTACCTCTTTCACGGGCAGGACGTATAAGCCCTCGCCGTACAACTTGCCCCGGTCGAGGCCGATTTCCTGATGGTTGGGAAAGTAGAGGAATATGCGGGAGTCCGGCGACAATCCCAAGCTTTTAGGAAAGCTCAAGTCAAGGCGAGCAAAGCTTGTCCCCGCGTCCATACATCCTCCTTACCTTTTGGAAAGTATATTACCCGGAAGTGCGTAAAACAAGGAGCCGATATTCTTAGGAAAAGAAATATGATGCATTCAAGACAAAGGATTTGTAGAGCCTATTATCTTCATCTCGTACTCGAGCATTATGCCGGATTTGGCGAAGACGGCGGAGCGCACTTTTTCAGCCAAGCCCTCTATGTCGGCGGCGGTGGCGGAGCCTTCGTTCACTATAAAATTGGCGTGCTTTGGCGAGACCACGGCGTCGCCAATGCGGGCGCCCTGCAGCCCTGTGTCTTGTATAAGTTTCCAAGCGGGCGGCGCGTCCGGAGGGTTCTTGAATGTCGAGCCGGCGGTGCGTGCGTAGCTTGGCTGGGCGGCGTCTTTTTTTGCTTTCATGTCGTCCATTTTTGCTTGGATTTCTGCGGCGGCGGGTGCGCCTTTCAGGATGAGTTTTGTCGCTATGGAATTTTTTGGCAATGTTGCCATGCGGTAGGCGAGGCTTAGCGAGCTTGCGGGCAGTATTTGGATTTCTCCGGTTGCGGTGTCGATGAATTCCACGCTTTGCAAGATGTTGGATAGCGCTTGTCCGAAGCAGCCGGCGTTGGTGGGAAGCGCGCCGCCCATTGTGCCAGGGATGACGGATAGGAACTCGAATCCGCCTATGCTGTTTTCAAGTGCCGTCTTGGCAACCAATATGCCGGGCGCGCCCGCGCCTGCGGTTATTATGTCGTCCGCAACCTCTATCTTTGTGAAATAATCGTAAGACAGGCGGATTGTTATGCCCTCGAGTCGTCCGTCCCGTATCAGCATGTTCGAGCCGAGGCCGAGGGCGCGCACTGGAATTTCCTTGGGAGCGGCCTTTAGAAATTCGGCAAGCGACGTCAAATCGGAGGGCTCGGCAAATATATCGGCGAGGCCGCCCGGAGTCTTGAACCGCGTAAGCGGGCCCAGTGGGAAATTCCGTTTTACAATCACACCTTGCATTCGTAGCTCAACATGCCCGGCAGGGCGGGGACAAGGTTTTTGAGGCTCCCGGCGCTCATCGACACAACCAAATCGCCGGGTTTGAGTTCGGCGGAGAGCATGCCGGCGGCCTCTTTCAGACTATCGGGCGAGGCGGCGGGCGTGTTCTTGGCAATCTCGGCGGCAAGGTCGGCGCGGGATTTCATGCCGTCTTGAGATTCACCCGCCGAATATATCGGCAGGACAAGAACCTTGTCCGCCTGCTTGAAGCATTTGGCGAAATCGTAGAACAGGTCGGTTATGCGCGAGTATCTATGCGGCTCGAACAGCGCGAAAACCCGGCCGTCCTGCGCGACCGAGCGGGCCATGGCAAGCGTCGTCTCAATCTCTTTCGGATGGTGGGCGTAGTCGTCGTATATGCGTGCGCCAAGCGCTTCGCCAACCAATGTGAAGCGGTGCTTGACTCCTTGGAACCTTTCGAGTGCTCTGCGGACTTCGTCGTCCGGGATGTCCAAGAACCTTGCAACCGCTATGGCGGCGAGGGCGTTCTGAATGTTATGGCGTCCGGCAAGCGGTATGTGCAAGTCCCTTATGACTCCGTAATCGCGCACGGCCACGTCGAAGCGCAGGCCATCAGCGTCCTGTCTTATACCGTCCGCGGTGATGTCGGCGTCCTTGAAGCCGTAGGTCGAGATATTCTTCGTTTCGGCGAATTCCTCGACCAGTTCCTTTAATATAGGGTGGTCGACGCAGGCGACGAAAAGGCCGTCCAGTGGAACCTTGGCTATGAAGTCGCGGAAAGCCTGCTTCAAATTATCGAAAGTCTTGTAAAAATCCAAATGTTCGGCGTCGATGTTGGTTATAACCGCTATCGTCGGCGTGAAATAGGCGAGGTTGCCGTAGGCCTCGCATGCCTCGGCCACAAGCCACTCGCCGTCGCCAATCCTGTTATGGCTGTGGTAATAGTTCATAATGCCGCCGTTGACTATGGTAGGCGAGAGGCTTGCGGAATCTAGCATGGTTCCGATGAAGCTTGTCGTGGTGGTCTTGCCGTGCGTGCCGGCGACCGCTATGCCCTTTTTAAGCAGCATCAGGCTGTCGAGCATTTCGGCGCGCTCTATCACCGGGATTCCAAACGCGCGCGCGGCGGAAAGCTCGGCGTTGCTTGGCGGAACCGCGCTTGAGAACACGACATAGTCTGCGCCGTGGATATTCTCGGCCTTGTGGCCCAAAAACACCTTTATGCCTGCGGCTTGCAGGCTTTTTATATTCTCGTTCTCGACATCGTTGCTGCCTTGGACGTTGAAACCCCAGCTGTTCATAGCCTCGGCTATCGAGCTCATTCCGATGCCCGCTATTCCTATAAAATGAAAGAGCTTGGATTTATCAAAATTTCTTAAATCTAATTTCATTTTTCAACCAAGTCTGCGATGTTGGATGCGGCGTCATTGCCTATGTCGATTATTCTAGCGTGTGCTGCCATTTGTGCAAGCAAATTCGGCGTTTTTATCATGCGGGCAAGCTCGGACGTCAGGGTTTGGGCCGAAAGTCGATCCTGCTCGATTATAACCGCGCCGCCTCGGGCCGCGATTTTTTCGGCGTTGAGGTATTGCTGTTTGTCCTTGTGCTTTATCGGCACGAATATAGCCGGAATGCCAAGTGCGCCGATTTCATAGACGCTGTTGGCGCCGGCGCGTCCGATGAATATATGGCTTTCGCGCAGGATTTTGGCCGGGTTTTCGAAGAAGCTTTTCACCTTGGCGTCGATTTTATGCTTTTTATAAAATCCGGCGACGCGGGGCAGGTCTTCAGCGATTACTTGGTGAAATACCTTGATACCCTTCAGCTTCGCAAGGGCGGCTGGCACTATATCGCTGAAAATCTGAGCGCCTTGGGAACCGCCTAGGATTGTTATTATAACCTTGTACTTGACCTGCGGGTAGGGCAGGCGCGCAGCGTTCAGAATTTCTTTCCGTATCGGCAGGCCGGTAGTTATCGACTTTTCGGACGGAGCGAGCAAGGTATTATCGAACGCGAGCGCAACCTTGTCCACGAACTTGGCCAGTAAGATATTTGCGTTGCCGAGGATGGCGTCGGCGTTGAAAATCACCGTCCTTTTCCTCAATATCGCGCCCCAGAGCACTACGGGTACGGATATATATCCGCCCATGCCAAGCACCGCGTGCGGCCGTATCCTTACCATATAATAGAACGACTGGAGGAAGCCTATGCCCAAGCGGACGAGGGTTTTGAACCTACGCCACAGTCCCTCGCCGCTCCACTGGCCGCCGGTTATGGTCGAAATGCGCGCGAAGCCTCCGGCAAAATGCCGGCCGCGGGAGTCGGTTATCAGGAATACCTCGTGCCCGCGTTTTTCCAGTTCGTCCTTTACCACGCTTGCGGGAAAAAGGTGGCCTCCGGTGCCGCCCGCCGCTATCACTATCCTCATTTGGCGCCCTCCTGTCCCCTTAAAAGCGAGAGGACTATGCCCATGGCCATGCAGGACGAGATAAGCGAGCTGCCTCCGCTTGAGATGAACGGAAGCGTCATGCCCTTGGGTGGTATCAGGCCAAGCGCGCTTGCGATGTTGACGCATACTTGGAAAGTTAGGAAACCGACTATGCCGCCGCAGGCAAGAGAAGCGAACGGGTCCCTTATCCTTTTCATCCTGTCGAGAACTATGGCCGAGACCCAGAAGCATGCGCCCAAGACCATTACCGAGAGGAGGATTCCGAAGCTTTCTACCATGGCCGAGAATATGAAATCGGTGTGGACGTCGGGTATATACTGCTTCAACGCTCCGCGGCCGCCGGAGAGGAGGCCTGCGCCGCGAATCGCCTCGAGGCTGGCGTCAATCTGGCGTCTGTCCTCGGGGTTGTCGGAGAGGAAGCGCTCTATGCGGTTATGAACCTGTGGGATGTGCCTGTATGAGGCGAACGAGCCCAAAGCCAGTACTGCGACAAGGGCCAGAATCCAGCGCTTCTTTGCGCCGGCAAGGAACACCTCAACACCAAAAATTGCGGCGAAGGTCATGCTCATGCCGAAGTCGGTCTGGCTCATCAGCGTCGCTATAATCCCTGCGAACATCAGGGCGATTTTCGTTTTCATCCACTTGCCGCCGCCGTTTTTGAGCGTTGCGAGCAGGGAGGCCAAAAAGACCGCGGCGACGGGTTTCAGGAACTCGGAGGGCTGAACGCTCATGGAGCCGATGC